>NZ_DCEA01000054.1:28400-37732 GCF_002316705.1 Syntrophomonas sp. UBA1041 | reverse complement strand
ATCTTTCAAAGGAACCCGGTAACGATAAAGGGGCCGGCCCACCGGGTGGTGCGGTTCGTCATAGTCGCGGATACTGACGATGCGGTCATACACCCCCATCACCACGTCTGTACCCCCGCAGACCGGGCATTTGAGGATCGGAGCCTCTTCAACCGCAATGCGCCGGCATTTATTGCAATAGGTGCGGTGGTATTTCCCCAGAAGGGGGTCCATGCCAAAATTAGCAGCCACATTGCGCCCCGAGGATTTGTACAGACACAAGCGCAGCTCTTCGAAATTCTTGTTTTGCATGCGCAACAGATTGAACTCGCGCCCGATGTTGCCCGAGGAATGGGCGTCAGAATTGGATAGAAAGCTCACCGGGCGGGTTTCCGCAATGCAGTCGGCCATATCGGTGTCGGCGCTGAGGCCGAGTTCCAATATCTTGATCTGCCGGGACTGCCTCCCCAAAACGTCAGCCCAGCGCCGGGTCCAGCAGCCGTATATGCCTTTATGCGGAGTGAAAACATGAGCCGGGCAAAAGATCCCATCAAGTAAGACATTGAGATTAATGAGATCCAGAGTGCTGCATCGAGCCGCCTGAGTGGAGAGGTTGGGATTTTTGACCCTGGTATGCAGGTATTTCTGGAGAGTCCGGATACTCTTCAGGTCAGGCAGGTAGATAATAACATGTATGCCTTCACAGGTTTCTATTTCACACCCGGCGACCAGCAAGACTCCATTGTTGGCCAAAAACCCGCCCCCCGCCAGTTCCTGTAGAGAGCCCTCTGTGAGCATGGCTTCCATTTCTGCGCTGACCAACGGACTGCCCGTATCCACAATCCCCACTATATCCAGACCTTTGCGCGGGGCATCCTGAAAAAGCACCTTATGCAGGGTTAAATGCCGTGACGCGGTAATTTTAACTGCCCTTCCCTGTGCAGAGCCGATATGAATATGCAAATCAGCGTAATAACGATGCATCTACTTAGCCGCCCTACGGTTCAACCAGCACTGTATGCCGATAATACTTTTACCGTCTGCGATTTGGCCGGTTTCAATAGCCTTAACGGCCTGGTCTAACGGCATAATGACTCTTTCAACGAATTCATCCGCATCCAAATGGACGACTCCGGGAGTGAGTCCGGTGGCTAGGAATATATGTAAAAGCTCGTTGCAAAAGCCGGGCGCGCTGTAATAGGACAGCAGTTTCTCCCAGCGTTCCGCTTTCATTCCCACTTCTTCCTCCAATTCGCGCTGGGCGCAATGCAGCGGTTCTTCCCCTTCTTCCAGGGTGCCGGCCGGAATCTCCAGCAGGGTTTTTTCCAAAGGCTTGCGGTACTGGCGCACCAGGTACAGGTTTTCCTGGTCATCGATGGCAACGATAGCCACCGCGCCGGCGTGCAAAACGATCTCGCGGGTGCTCTCCTGCCCACCGGGCAGGAGCACCCGGTCGACCTTGACTTCGATGATTCTCCCTTTAAATATGGGCTTGGATTCGATAGTTTTCTCCTCGAAATACATTTTGAGCCCTCCCTGTATAACTCTTCCACCTCCTGCATATACTGCAGCAGAGGTGATGGTAATGAACATTTTTATCGCTCATAACAGCATGACCATGCAGGGCAAAATCGGAGAAATACTGGCCTGGCTGGAAAAAGTGCCAGGAGAAATGCTTCTTCAGGAGTATATTCGCCTCAGCCTGCATTGATTACGGGTTTGAGTCCGGATTTTGTTCAACAGCGGTTTGTATGATGGCCAGAATGAGCCGGGTTACGGCTGAGAGGTCGGAAAGCTTAATAAATTCCTGGCAGGTATGCACCTTCTGCATGCCCACCCCCAGGTTGGCACAGGGTATTCCCGCACCATGAATAATGCTGGCATCACTGCCTCCGCCGGTTTTTATCAAACGCGGTTTGAGCCCGATTGATCTGGCTGCTGAGGCCGCCAGGCGCACCACTTCATCGTCTGGCTTGAGGCTTATCTCGGGGTAGAGCAAAGTGATGCTGGTTTGAGCCCTGCCCCCCTGTCTTTCGACTTCGTCGCAGAATGTCTGTGTCAAGGCGGCGGTAAGCTCATCCAGTTTGCGGCGCGATAAGCTGCGGGCCTCCCCCCTGACATGGCAGTATTCAGCCACTATATTGCGGGCTTTTCCCCCGGCAATCAGCCCGAAATTACAGGTGGTATCGTGATCAATACGGCCGGAGGGCATGGACGATAAAGCTTTGGCTGCCAGGTGAACGGCGTTAAGGCCCTCCTCCGGGTTGATGCCAGCGTGAGCTGCCCGCCCGTATACCTCATATTCTATTTCATTCTGACAGGGGGACTGTATCACGATACAACCCGGCTCTCCCCCGGCATCCAAAACATAGCCGATTTCCGACTGGAGCACGCTGAAATCGAAGGCCTTGGCCCCCTTCAAGCCCTGTTCCTCCCCTACTGTGAAAAGCAGCTCCAAATCAGGAAAGGCCAGATGTTTTTCCCGTAATACATCCAGGGCTTCCAGGAGGGCGGCAATGGCGGCTTTATCGTCTGATCCCAGTATGGTATCACCCTGGCTGCGGATAATACCCGCTTCAACCACGGCAACGACACCCTCTCCCGGCTCAACTGTATCCATGTGGGCGGCGAAAAGCACCTTCTGGCCAGGCGCATTCCCGGGAATGCGCGCCAACAGGTTTCCGGATTCGCCGTTAACCGTAAGGGCAGCCGCATCTTCTGTCGCCTTGAGGCCCCGGTCGGCCATGGCCTTGATCAACAAGTCCCGTACGGCTCCTTCGCGCCCTGATACCGAGGCGGTACCGACCAGTTTACAAAAGCCTTTTACAAGCCGATCTTCATTTATCATCAACCAATCTCCTATTAATTTTTAAAAGGCGGTTTACAACGCTGTTGCCTTGTATCGATAATTAATATGGCCTTAACCGGGTTCTTAAATGCAACTCCGGCCAAAATCTTCCTTGTCCAGTATACCACCCCGGTCACAATATAGGAATTATGCCGCGGAACCATCAAAAATCTCCACCTGTAATAGTCATGCGCCCAGTCATGACCAGCGCTGGTAACCGGTGGCATGCGTCAGCCCTATAAGGGCGTCTTGCCGGCGGCGCCTTAAAGCGCACTGAACTTCTGCCAACCGCATGCCTTTGCCGGCTGCCCCTCAAAGGGGCGGCTTTTGCAAAACCTTCCCCGGTCAGGCCGGGGGTTTTTCCGCATAAAAAAAACACTCTGTAATTTCTTACAGAGTGTTCTCTTAAACTCGGTTAGCTAACCTTGTTTTCCAAGCGCAGGCGGTCGGCTATGATGGCTATGAACTCAGAATTCGTAGGCTTGCCTTTTTCTCCGCTAATGGTGTACCCAAACACCTTATTGATCTTATCTACATCTCCGCGATCCCAGGCTAATTCGATGGCGTGGCGAATAGCTCTTTCCACCCGGCTGGGAGTAGTGTCATATTTTTGAGCAATAGCCGGATACAGTTCCTTGGTCACCGCGCCCAGGTAATTGATCTCTTCAACCACCAGCATGATGGCGTCGCGTAAATACTGATATCCCTTTACATGAGCCGGCACTCCGATTTCGTGAATGACTTTGGTGACCTCAACCTCAAGGTTTTTCGCGCTGCCGTGATGCACGGTCAATGTGGCCACTCCGCCCCGGTTTTCTTCCCGGGGCTTGATGTCTCTGACCACTTGCCTGACCCGGTCTCCTAGAACCTCAAGATTAAATGGTTTTAATATGTAATAATCGACACCTAATTGAACCGCCTTCTGGGTGACATTTTCTTGTCCGAAAGCGGTTAGTATGATGATCTTGGGTCTGGTCTCCAGATTGATGCTGTTAATTTTCTCTAATACTCCAATTCCATCCATGTATGGCATGATAAGATCTAGAATTAAAACCTGAACCTCTTGTTTTTGTAAAACATTAAGAACTTCCATACCGTTGGTGCAAACATCAACTAATTCAAAATCGGGATCATTAGTGAAATAATCCCTGAGTATTCCACAGAATTCACGGTTGTCATCTGCAATCAGAACTTTGATTTTGTCGTTATCAAAAAACATTTCTTAAAAACCCCTCCTATTCCCGACTCATTGTAGAACCGATTTCGACTATTCCCCAGGTATTTCCTGCTTTTTTATTAACCTAAATTAACCTAAAATACCACAGGCAATGTCATAAACAAACAAAAGGACTAAACCAGGATCTGGAGAGGGGCTGACAACCGATATTGAAAATAAGGGGGCTTTTAAGCACAGTTCGCCAGGGCGGGCGAAAAAATCGATGTCGAAAAAGAGCTTACAGTGTTATTCTGTACCGGCATTTCCGACAAAATGTTATCCATAAATATACCGTAGCCGCGCTGAGGATCGTTTAGGAAAACATGGGTTATTGCCCCTATCAAACGCCCGTCCTGCACAATGGGACTGCCGCTCATGCCCTGGACAATGCCCCCGGTGATGGTCAACAAACGGGGATCCTCGATTTTAACCACCATACCTTTGCCATTTTTACGTTCCGGGTACACTTTTTCTATAGTCACTTCAAATTCCTCGATGCTGGTGCCGTTTACAACTGTATATATATGGGCCGGGCCGGTATGAACCTGATGGGCATAGCCGATTTCAACGCTGTGCGCCGAGGCCGGGTTTTCGACTACGCCCTCGGTGCTCCCAAAAATGCCGGCTTCAGTATTTTTAGAAATACTGCCTTTAAGGGTGCTCTCACCCTGAAAGACCCCGATTTTTTCCCCCGGACGCCCGGGTTTGCCGGGTTTGATGGTCTGAATTGATGCAGATACGATGCGCCCTTTTAATACATCGATACCTTGCTTGGTGTCCGCATCCATGATTATATGTCCCAGGGCTGCATACTGGCGGGTTTCGGGGTCCCAAAAGGTCATGGTGCCTACTCCCACCACCCCGTCGCGAACAAAAAGCCCCACCCGAAAACGCTGGGTCTCTGCACAAAAAGCCGGTTTTATTGTCAAATCAATGATCCGGTCCTTGCGTTTAATATTGAGGACCAGTTCGCTGTCTTTGACGGTATCGATGATTTGTGCCAAATCGGTTTCAGTGCTTACATCCTGATTATTGACTTTTAGGACCAGATCCCCAATCTCCACCCCCTGTTCCCGGGCGGGATATAGTTTTTGCCCCTGGCTGTCAACAATAGGCGCAAAACCCACCACCATTATGCCCCGTGATTGCAGCAAAACCCCGATTGAGTGTCCTCCAACCACCACCCGTCGAGGCGGGACCGATTCGATGGATATTGATTTTAAAGGAATGTAGCCCAGGAGTTTGATCTTGAGGGAGGCCTTGCCGGGTTTTAAAGCAGTTATCTCATAAGCGGAACCATTTTTGGATACGACTACGGCTGGATCCCCCTGGGAAGCAAAAACGCTGCGGGATGGATTAAAGATCTCCAAAACCAGCCGTTCTTCCAGCAAGCCGGGAAGCTGCATGGGAATGATGTTGGTTTCACCTACCACCATTTTCTGCTGATGGGGTAGATTAAGAATAGTGCGCGCCTGAGGGCTGCAACATAAAGCAACAAATAGTATTGAAATTATAATGCCAAAAGTGGATCGCCATCGGCGCAATTTAGTCACTCCCCTATTCGCTGATAGTTTTTATTGTCTCCCTGCAGGGAAGAAACTATACTGCACAGGGTCGTGAGCTATTTGGTTAATATCCCAGTAGATGGGCTGATAGCATAGAGTGGTTTCAAGCTATGGGAAGGATTTTTGTTTTCTTCTGAATAACTGCTGTTTGGGCTGCCGGGCAGCGATTTCATTTATAAACGAAAACTTTTAATTGTAAAAATATAAGCAAAAATATCAATAATCCAGAACAATAAAATTGAATAACCTCCCACCCATAACGTAAAAATTAAAAGCTTGCATCATGGGTTCAGCTCCCGGCGCATCAGCTAGCGTTTAATGACGGTTCTGCCATTGCTGCCCCTCAGATAACATCTGCCGGGCATGTTCCAGGGTAAGCTGACTGATATTGTCCCCGGCCAGCATACGGGCCAGCTCCTGTATGCGCTCCTCAAAGTCCAAAAGGCGTAACCGGGTAACCGTGCGCTCCCCTTCTATTTCCTTGCTGATCAGGTAATGATGGCTGGCCACGCTGGCAATAGCCGGGGCGTGAGTAACCATAAGAACCTGGTAATGATGTGACAGATTTGCCAGCTTGCGCGCCATAGCGGTTAAAGAACGCCCTCCTACCCCGGCGTCGATCTCGTCAAACACCAGGGTCGGCACATCATAAATCCCTGCCAGAACAATCTTTAGAGCCAGCACAAAACGCGATATCTCTCCGCCTGAGGCCACGCGCTGCAGAGGCTTCATCTCCTCCCCGGGGTTGGGGGAGAACATCAATTCCACCCGGTTTATGCCGGTACTGCTGGCTTCGCTGTCCAAAACCCTTACCTCGAATTTCAAATGAGGCATGTTAAGCTCTGACAGCTGCTGATGCACCTGCTCTTCCAGCTTCCGGGCGGCTTGCTTTCTGAGCTGGCTCAGCTGCTCCGCAGCATGCAAATAGTCTCTTTCCAGGGCTGATATTTCCCGTCTCAAGTCCTCCTGGCGGGTCTGGTCATTTTGCAGATACTCCAATTCCTGTTGGGCATTTTCCAGATACCGCAAAATCTCAGTGATATTCTGTCCGTAACGGCTTTTCAGGCGTTGAATAAGATGCAGCCGCGATTCCACCTCATCGAGAACATAAGGCTCATCTTCCAGAGCCTGTTTATAGGCCGATACCGAACCGGCGGTTTCTTCAATGGTGAAGCAGACTTCCTGTAAGGCAGCTTTAACAGGCTCAAAGAAAGGATCGTTAAGCGGCTGAACCAGCTGAATCGCGGTGGAGATAAGGTCATAAGCATTTTGCCCTTGTTCCTGGGTGTAGAGCAGCTCTAACAATCGCTCGGTCGCAGCCCGGAACTTCTCCAGGTTGCGAATGCGGTCGCGGGTTGTTTGCAGTTCTTCTTCTTCATCTGCTCGCAGATGGACGGATTGGATTTCACTGATTTGATAGGACAGAAAATCTATACGCTGCAGCTTGGTCTGCTCCAAGCTCTGCAGTTCTTCCAGTTCCTGACGGCGCTTCTGCAGCAATTGATAACCGCCCTCTACCTGCCTCAACAGCGCCGGGGCTCCCGGGCCGCAGCGGTCCAGGTACTGCAGATACATATGAGGCTTTAAAATGCTGAGGTGGTCATGCTGCAGATGCATATCCAGAAGCCAGGCCGAAATCTGCCTGAGCTGGGCGGCCGTGATTATCCGCCCATTCAACCGCGCCAGATTCTTTCCGCCGGCTACTATTTCCCGGCTCAATACCAGGAGACTTTCATCCTGCTCCAGGAAGCCCTTCTCAGCCAGCATGCCCTGCAGCTGCGGCAGCCCGGAGATATCAAAGCTGGCTTCGGCAACAGCAGCGCGGTCAGCATCCCGCACCAGCTCTTTCTGAGCCCTGTCACCCAGTATCAACCCCAGCGCATCGATCACGATCGATTTTCCGGCGCCGGTCTCTCCGCTCAATACGGTCAACCCGGGTTGAAAGGCGATACGCACATTATCAATTAAAACGAAGTTGCTGATATAAATCTCTAATAGCATAGCTTGCCCTTATTGGTCCTGCCGGCCCGCTCAAGCATTGAGCAAGGAGTTGAAAAGGTTCATCACTTCAGCCACCGCTATAGCGGATCTTACCACTACTATAATGGTGTCGTCACCGGCCACCGTACCCAAAATGTGATGATTTTCATAGGCATCGATGACTGAAGCCACCGATTGTGCACCTGCTGCTATGGTTTTAATCACGATGATATTTTCGCTGCAGTCGCAGTTGATCACCAGGTCTCTGAAAATCCGCTGCATGCGGTCAAAAGTATTTTTCATCGGAGTGCCTTCAGGCAGAGCATAGCGGTAGCCTGCTCCGTCAGCTGTTTTGACCAGTTTCAATTCTTTGATATCTCTGGAAACAGTGGCCTGGGTAACATCGAAACCACGCTGCTTCAAGAGATCACAGAGTTCTTCTTGTGTGCCCACCCGCTGTCCGGCAATAATGTCCAGAATGGTAAAATGGCGTCGAGCCTTCATCCTTGCCTCCTGTCCCATCTCGAATTTGACAGAGTTATCAAAGGGTCGCTGTACATATCCGGTCTGTTGGCCGGCATTTCCGTGGTGTATTGCCCTGGCAGAATATCATTTTAAGCCGGTTCAACCCGGCGGTAACTAGCCTTCAAAGGGCCTCAGCCGGCTGTTGATGGTCTTCAGGAAAGGCTTCTCCTTAAGCTTTATCAATGGCAACAGCTGTTCAGCCCGGGCGATTTCAACCCAGCGCTGCTGGTCAGACAACAAGCAGATCTGCCCGTCCAGGCATAATACGGCCTCTTCGCAGCTAAGCGGCCGCAGCCGCACCCTGCGGTCAGGATTCAGGACCAGCGGCTTCCAGGACATGGTGTTCGGTGCCAATGGAGTGATCACCAGAGCCAGGATACTAGGATCCAAAAGAGGCCCCCCGGCTGACAGTGAATAAGCGCTGGATCCGGTCGGAGTAGCTACCATAATCCCGTCACCAGAAAAAGGATAGGCCCGGCTGTTGTCGATCTGAACCGAAAAGCTTAACATCCGCGCCCCGGTGGCCTTGATGACGGCTTCATTTAAACATTGAAATTCAGAGATCAATTTTTCATCTTCGAAAACCCTCACGGCCAGCATGAGGCGGTGTTCCAGGGTGAATTGGCCCGCGATTACCCGCGGCAGATATTGCAGCAGTTCGCTGGCCTGTATATTGCTCATCGAACCGACTGTGCCCAGATTGACCCCCAGTATCGGGGTATTGCATTGTCCGTAACGCCGCGCGGCCCGCAGCATGGTGCCGTCCCCGCCCAGTACTATCATCACGTCATACCGTTGGGTGTAGGCCTCCTCACGTCCGTCATCGATGTCACATTCGATGGCCTGAGCTTGAAGCCAATCCGCTGTTTGCTCAGCCATGACAGTTGTATGTTCTTTACGGTGATTGCTTATCAATAAATATTTCATTTCGCGTTCCCCAATTGCTGGTGGGCTTCATTTACGGTTCTCTGTACAGTCGGAGTCCAGTCTGTGCCGGTTTCCTCCAGGTTTGGTCTGAAAAGCAACAAATACTCGATATTTCCTTTGGGGCCTTTGATGGGGGAAAAGGTCATGCCCTGACAAGACAAACCAGCGCCACCCGCGCAAGCGATCACCTTATTGATGACCTCCATATGGACCTGCGGGTCCCGCACTACCCCTTTCTTCCCCACCTTGTCGCGCCCAGCCTCAAATTGCGGCTTAACCAGGCATATAACCT
>NZ_DCEA01000054.1:27469-28231 GCF_002316705.1 Syntrophomonas sp. UBA1041 | reverse complement strand
GCTTAACCAGGCATATAACCTGGCCGTCCGGCCTCAGCCAGGGGGCAATAGCCGGAAAAACCAGGGCGGTGGAGATAAACGACACGTCTATGGTGATAATATCCACCATTTCCGGCAGCTCGCGACTGCTTATATGGCGAATGTTGGTGCGTTCCAGGTTGATAACCCGGGGGTCGTTGCGCAGCTTCCAATCCAGCTGTCCATATCCGACGTCGACCGCGTAAACCTTCCTGGCGCCATTTTGCAGAGCGCAGTCGGTATAGCCGCCCGTGGAAGCCCCCACATCCAAAACCACTTTGTCTGCAAAATCAAGTGCAAACACTTCTAAAGCCTTTTCCAGCTTTAAACCGCCCCGGCTTGCATATCTCAGCCTCTCGCCATGAACCTCGACATCAGATTCTTCAGCCACCAGCGAACCGGGCTTATCCATCTTCTGCCCGTTGACATAAATCTGTCCGGCCTGAATCATAGCCTGGGCTTTTTCCCGGCTCGCCGCCAGGGACTTCTTATGAACCAGGACGTCCAGCCTAACCTTTGACAATCTTAAGCAACTCCAATTCATGGCCTTTCTTGAGCAGTTCCGGCCAGCGTTTCAGGATGCCTTCTACAGCCGAAGCCGCATCCATATTGAGGCACTCCAATAATAATTCGGTCTTGCCATGCTCAACAAACTCATCGGGAATTCCTATTTTCATTAAATCTGCTGAAAAGCCCATCTCGGTCAGCACATCGGAAACCCCGCTGCCAAACCCGCCGTTGAGG
>NZ_DCEA01000054.1:22020-27324 GCF_002316705.1 Syntrophomonas sp. UBA1041 | reverse complement strand
CAGCACATCGGAACCCCCGCTGCCAACCCCGCCGTTGAGGCAGTTTTCTTCCATGGTCACTATCCTGGCTCCTGCCTGGGCCCGCTGCAGAATAGCGGCTGTGTCCAGGGGTTTCGCGAAGCGGGCATCCAGGAGGGCTGCCGATATTCCCAGACGACTTAGTTTCGCCACTACATCCCGGGCAATATTCACGGCTCGTCCAATAGCCATGATGGCAATATCCTGGCCTTCGCATATCAACCTGGCCCGCCCTACTTCCAATATATCAGCAGCTTCGATATGGCTCTCCGCCACCCCCCGCGGGTAGCGTATGGCCACCGGGCCCGATAAAGTAAAAGCGGCGTCCAGCATCTTTATCAATTCTTCTTTGTCTGAGGGAGCCATTACGGTGAGGTTGGGGACATTTCTCAAATAGGCCAGATCGAATACGCCATGATGTGTGGGACCGTCTTCGCCTACCAGCCCGGCCCGGTCCACGGCGAAAATAACCGGCAGCTTCTGCATGCTTACATCATGAATGATCTGATCATAAGCCCTCTGCAAAAACGTAGAATATATGGCTACCACCGGTCTTAACCCCATTTTGGCCATGCCGGCCGCCAGGGTGACGGCATGCTGTTCACATATACCTACATCGAAAAACCGCTGCGGATAACATGCCGCGAAAGCGGATAAACCGGTACCGCTGGTCATGGCAGCGGTAATGGCCACTACTTTTGAGTCGGTTTTGGCCCGGTTGAGCATATACTCACCGAATATCTCGGTATAGGTCAGAAAAGGTTTCTTGAGGGGGTGCCCGGTCTCCACATTAAATGGACCGATGCCGTGGAACAGGTCGGGCTCTAAACTGGCCGGCTCGTAACCGCGCCCTTTCTGGGTGATGACATGAATCAATACCGGGCCTTTCATCTGCTTGACATTAGACAGCATCAAGTATAATTCATCCAGGTTGTGGCCGTTAACCGGTCCTATATAAGTAAAGCCCAGCTCTTCAAAAAGAATCCCCGGCACTACCAGGTTTTTGACCATTTCCTTCATGCGCCCGGCTGCTCTGGCAATGTTCGGTCCAATTGCGGGTATGCGGTTTAAACGGGATTCGATCTCCTCCTTGGTCCGGGAGTATGACGGGTCAGTGCGCAGGCGGTTCAAGTAGCTGGAAAGGGCGCCAACATTTTTGGAGATAGACATCTCATTATCGTTCAAGATTACGGTGATGTCGCAGCCTTGATGCCCGGCATGATTGAGGGCCTCAAATGCCATTCCGCCTGTGAGCGCACCATCGCCTATAACCGCTAAGACTGAATACTTCTGTCCCATCAGATCCCGGGCCAGAGCCATCCCCAGAGCTGCTGAGATGGAAGTGCTGCTGTGTCCGGTATTAAAAGCATCGTGATGTGATTCTTCGGTTTTGGGGAAACCGCTCAAGCCTCCGAACTGGCGTAAAGTCGCCATCTGCTGGCGGCGCCCGGTCAATATTTTGTGTACATAACTCTGGTGACCCACATCCCAAATGATGCGGTCGGTGGCGGTGTCAAAAACATAGTGCAGGGCCAAGGTCAATTCAACTACGCCCAGGTTGGAGGCCAGGTGGCCCCCGCATTCGGATACGCTGTGTATCAACAATTCTCTTATCTCTTCGGCCAGCAGGGTCAGCTGGGCTTTATTCAGCCGGCGCAAATCCTGTGGTGAGTCTATCTTTTCAAGTATAGACACGGTTACACCTTCTACTTCTTAAATAATTCCATTCCAGTGAGGTTTTCCCACCAACCGATCACAATCGCTACCCGAAAAATAATTTGATTGGCATAATTGACCGCCAGGTGTTTTCCCAGGGCTTTGCCTCCGACTGTCGCGGCTGCAATCAAGCTGGTTACGGCTGCGCCCATCCAGATAGCGTCTGCCAGCGGGAAACGGTTCAAAAGGCTTACCGCGATACCCGCTCCTATGGCCCCGCTCAATGTTCCTGCGATATCTCCCACTACATCGCTGCAGAAGTTGGCCACCAGTCCGGCATTGTGAATTAGCTTGACGGCCTGCCTGGCCCCAAATATTTTTTTTGCCGCCCTGGCATTGAAAGGCGGCAATTCAGCAGCGGTTACAGCTGTTCCGATAATATCAAAAAATATTCCCCAAAAAATTATTACGATCAACAGGCCAATGGCCACCGCTATCTGATTGACCGCTTTAACCAGTCCCTCAGAACCAATGCTCATCAACAGAGCGATGACAAAGGTCAAAAAGGCCATAAACATGGCCGATATCAGGTGATTTTTTCGTATGTAACCAGACAAGCTGATTTATCCTCCAGAAATAGCGGTCCTGGCAAAAGGTTGTTCATTGAGTAAACGCTGCGACTTAGGTCCAGACGGTTTTCCCAGCAGGACACCCAATTGTTGCCAAATGGGCGATTTCCCTTTACGCCTGCTCTGCTGCGTCACCGACAGCAGAACTGGATTACCACTTAGTACGCACTTTAATCCCCAATAAACCGTGCACCCGCACTCAGTCTAGGAGTTTTCCTCAACAACCCACATCGGTTTCTAGCCTCTTTTGCAGCAACGGTTTCAAAGCAAGCCATACTATCTCGGCCAAGATAAGCACAACCCACATGCGCCTATTCGCCGCCCCCACTCAAGGCAGGCTACACTACACCCAGCTTTTTTACCAGAATGCAGGTTTTCCCGCCATCGAAATGGCGAGCCTCCACAGATGTATGGGTAGAGCCCGCATGCCATTGCAGATTCCCCACACATCCTTAACTCCCAGCAACGACCCCTGACTGGGCGTCAAAAGCCGATACCAGAAGCTTCATCGATGTGCCCTTAACGGATTTTTAGCCCCGTCTTTAAAACAGATAGGGTTGACTAGAATACTGCAACCTTTTGCCAGTCCTTTCAGTACATATTATATCATGTATAAAATCCAGCTTCCAGTTGCGTGAAAAGCCAGGAGTGCCCCTAAAACCGCTTGTTAACGTCCCTGGGGCTCAAATCGCCATGCTGATAAGCGGCACTAAAGTATACGCGCTTATAGACTGGCCGGCAAGACAAGGGCCAACTTTTCAGCTCTGCCGGAAGAGGGTAAACCTGGCCAGATCGCGCAGGAAATCGGCCTCGTCTCCAAATCCCCGCAGACTCGCCATGCACTGTTCGACACTTTGCCGGGCCATATCCAGAGCGCCTTTTAGGCCGAACAGGCTGACGTAAGTGGTTTTAGCGTTCTTTTGGTCACTCCCTACCGGTTTGCCGATGATTTCCTCTTCCCCGCAAACATCAAGAATATCGTCCGTGATCTGAAATGCCAATCCAAAATGCCGGGCATAATCGGTCAGGTCCTGCAGCTGTTGGGCTTCCATTCCTCCCAGTATGGCGCCGGACCTCAGGGAAGCCCGGAAAAGTGCCCCGGTCTTAAGCAGGTGCAGGCGTTGCAGGTCTGAAAAGGGAATCTGCTGCCCTTCCCATTGCAGATCCAGAACCTGTCCGCCGATCATGCCGGTACTGCCGATGGCAACAGCCACTTCCCCAATCATTTCAACCGCTGCCTGTGGAGTTACCCCGGACACCGAGGCATTGGCCGCCATTAATTCAAAGGCCCGGCTCAGAAGGGCATCCCCGGTCAAGACAGCGGCAGCCTCCCCGTAAACAATATGGCAGGTGGGTTTACCCCGTCTCAGGTCATCATCATCCATGCTGGGCAAGTCATCATGCACCAGCGAATAACAGTGGATCATTTCTATGGCGCAGGCGGTAAGCATTACCGAATCGGCCGGTATGCCGGCTAAACGGGCTCCTTCCACTACCATGATGGGGCGCAGGCGTTTGCCTCCATTGGACACTGCGTAATACATGGCCTCATGAATAATCGGCGGGTAAACGTCAACCGGGAGAAATCCCAACAGACTGCGATCGATTTGCTCTTTGCGGGTTTGTAACTGCTTCAAAAATCCGGTTTTATCGAACCCCATTCGTGTATCCCCTCGCTTAGCCTGTAATCGTTCAGAATTGTCAAATCAGATATCAGCCAGTTCCCAGCCGCCGTCCAGCTTCTTTACCAGCTGCTGCACCCGTCCCTCAGCCTTCTGCAACTCCTGCTGGCAGCGGACCGAGAGAACAATGCCTTCCTCGAAAAGCTTGACCGAGGCCTCCAAATCCAAGGTGCCGTTCTCAAGCATTTCCACAATCGTTTCGAGCCTCTCCAACGCTTTTTCAAAGCTCATATTTTCCACCGGGATACGGCCTCCTTCTCCATTACTTTGACCTTTAAATCGGCGTCCTGCATGCATACCTGCAGTTCGCCGCCCAGTTCCACCTGCTCTCCCCGGGTTACCACCGCGGGACCCGACTTTATCAAAGCATAACCGCGCTGCATGGTTTTTAAGGGGCTGACTCCGTCCAGGCCGGCCGTTAAAAGGGCCAGCCTGACTGATTTTTGTTCAGTCAGCGTTGTCATAGCCTGATTGAGGCCGAGCTCAGCCTGCTGCAAGCGGTCATAGTGTTGTTTTATCAATTGAGCCGGGTCTTTCCACACCTTTTTCATCATAATACGGTCCAGGTTCTCCATATTCCGGGTCAATTTACGGGTTACCGCCGCTATGAGGCGCTCCTGCTGCTTTGACAGGGCAGACTCCAACAGATTCATATCCGGCACTGCCAATACCCCGGCCTGAGTCGGTGTAGCCGCCCGTAAATCTGCAGCCAGGTCGGCCAGGCTGAAATCAACTTCGTGGCCGATGGCGGTGATGACCGGTATCCTGGAATTAAAGATAGCCTCTACCACCGTTTCGGTATTAAAGGGCATCAAGTCTTCCCATGAACCTCCGCCGCGCCCCAAAATGATGACCTCTACCCCGCCATGCTCATTGAGCAGGCGCAGGCCTTCGGCCAGTTCCCGGGGGGCATCATTGCCCTGCACCGCACTGTGTACCAGAATGACCTGGCAGCGCCGATGACGCTGGCGGATGATCTTGAGAATGTCCTGCAGAGCGGCTCCATCCTGGGAGGTGATGATCCCCACCCGGTTGACCTGGCCGGGAATGGTTTTTTTTCGCTCCACATCAAAATATCCTGCTGCCTGGCACTTTTCCCTGATTTTTTCCAGGTATATCTGCCAGGCGCCGATGCCATAAGGCCGCAATTCCTGGACATAGAGCTGGTATTTGCCCTGCGGGGCGTACACCGACACCGCCCCCCGGGCTATGACCTCCATGCCGTCTTGCGGAGTAATGCTGGCGCGCCGGGCCTGGCTTCTGAACATTACACAGCTCACCGAACTATCCCGATCTTTTAAGGTAAAGTAACAATGCCC
>NZ_DCEA01000054.1:0-21878 GCF_002316705.1 Syntrophomonas sp. UBA1041 | reverse complement strand
TTAAGGTAAAGTAACAATGCCCGGATTGGCGGTGGTGCTTAAATCCGGATATCTCGCCTTTCAGCCATAGATCAGAGAGGATCACGTCGGTTTGCATGAGGTGGTCGATATGTTTATTGAGCTCAGTGACAGTCAAGTATTCTCTCATGGCTTCAGGTCCTGCTGTTCCCAGGCCGCCCGGGACAGGTTCTGCATCAGCTTGGCGATTAACAAAGGGCCGATTCCGCCCGGAACCGGCAACAAATGGCCGCCTATCCCGGCAACGTCATCATTGTCCACATTGCCTCTGACCCCGGCTGCGGTCCAATAAAACCCGGCATCAATGAGCAGTGTTGCTGAGGCCAGGTGGCGGGCCTTAATAAGATGTGCGGAGCCCTTTTCAGCTACTACTACATCCGCTTTAAGGATTTCGCCTCCATGCCAGGCAGGCATCACCCTGACCTGACACCCCTGTTCCACCAGGATAGCCGTCAGGGGCAGGATAAGGTCAAAAGAATCCCCGATCAAGAGAGCGCTGCGTCCTTGTACATCAGGAAGGCAGCGGCCGATCACCTCCATGGCGGCCAGGGCTGCGCAGCTGATAAATCCGGGACGCCCGCCTATCAAGAGCCCGCGGTTTATCGGATTAAACCCATCCACATCCTTTTCCGGGCTTATGGCCTGCAGGAAATAATCCTGCTGCGCTTGCAGATGCGGGGGCAAAGGCAGCTGCAAAATGATGCCATGCACCTTCGCATCAAGGTTCAAGCTTTCAATCTCTGCATACAACTGGGATGCGGTTATATTCTCCGCCAGGTGCGCCACCCGGCAAACACCCCCGATATCAGCCGCCGCTTTTTGTTTGAGTTTAACGTAAGCCCCACTGTCCTCCTGCTTTCCCACCAAAATCACTGCCAGGGCGGGGGCCGCCCCCTTTTCCCGGTTCTGCCGGCATAATTGCCCCCTTATTTCTGCCGCCATCTGGGTGCCGGATATTAATTGCATAGCGTTTCTCTCCTCTAATAAATAAAGACTGTTACCATGACCTGTTTTTACGGTGCATCTGCACCGTCATCCGACTGGCGGTGGTGAAGTTTTGCTGCCAGCCCGGCTACGCCCACCGCATTATCGCTGCACAGTTCAGGGTCGGCGAAATACAGTTTGAAGCCCAAGGCCGGGTGCCCCAAGCGGCGCAGCAAGTGTTCCTTTATGATACTGTTGGCCATAACCCCTCCGGCCAGGAGCACATGACGGTTCTCCAAACGGACTGATTCTTTCAATAAGGCCTTTTCCAGGGTTCTTCCCACCGCTTTGAACAGGGCCAAAGCAATATCTTGATGTTTATGCCCGGAATTTATCAAGCGTAAAACCTGGGTTTCTATTCCGGAAAAAGAAAAGCCTTCATCCCCGACAAAAGTGGTCAGATGCGGAATATCCGTGCCGCCGGATCCCAAGGCCAGTTTTTCCAGGGCCGGGCCTGCAGGAAAGGGCAGTCCCAGGGCCACCCCTACCCGATCCACCAGTTGACCGGCGTGCAGATCCAGACCGGACATGCCGGTCCGCACCTCCAGAACATGCTTGTGATGCCGGCCAACCTGCAGTATCTCCGAGGTTCCCCCGGAAAAATGAACCGCCACAAAGCTTTCCTGCTGCAGCAGGGCCTCATTTCCTATCAGGGCTGCCATGATGTGGCCTTCCTGATGGCTCACCAGATAGAGGGGAAGATTGGCAAAAGAGCTTAATACCCGGGCCTGATTAAGGCCAGCCAGGAAAACCGGCATATAGCTGTCATTAACCCGGCGCGGCCAGGCGCTGGCTGCAATTGCGGCCACCTCACGGCTGAGCTCGGCCGGCAGGCTGTCAAAAAGCCGGGGCAGGTTCTGAACATGAAAAAAGAGAGCCTGTGATTGCCTCAACCCTCTTTCTCCCGATTTAATAATGAGTGGAATGCGTTTGTCTACAACCACCTGGCGCCGATTGTTCACCAGTGCTATAGAAGTGGTATATGCGCTGGTATCAAGTCCCAGGAACAGAGCCATATTTCTCACCCAAAATCCTGTCCAAAATGGCGTTAATAAAAGCCGGCGAATTCTCATCACCGTATTTTTTGGCAATCTCAACCGCTTCGTCAATCGCCACTACCGGCTCAGAGGGCTGCATAAAAAGGATTTCATAACCGGCCAGGCGCATGATATTGCGGTCGACCGCCGACATGCGGCTTAAATCCCATTCCCGGGAAAAACGCTTAATGGCCTCATCGATATCAGCCAGGTGCCGTATCGCACCGTGGGTCAATTCGGCGGCGAAACTCTGATCCTTTTCCGCCGTGAGCTCGTCTTCCCGGTAAAGGTAGGATAAGGCCTGCTGCGGTTCCGTCTTGACCTGATCATACTGAAATATAACCTTGAAGGCTACCACCCGCGCTTTTCTTCTGCTCAATCACATCTATCCTTTCAAAATCAACGCTGATCCTTAAATGTTTCTATCCAGTTATTGAAACTGTGGTGATCATCAACCCGTTTGCCAATCCAGTAACCGATTGAAAGGCAGATGACAATAAATATGGTGCGCCAAAATCCCAGGGTCACAACCAGGATACTGGCGGCAAGCCCTAAAATAACACCTACGGTTTTGCCGCGGTGTTCCTGCCATAGTAACGTAATCAGTCTGTCCATCATATGAGCACCCCCTTCAGGCGGCTATTTTCCCGCAGCGGGAATGTCATCGACCAGTATACGGATCTCTGCCACCTCTAATCCCCCGATGTCTTGCAGATATTGCTTGACGGTGGACTGGATCTGCTGGCTGAGTTCAGGCACGCTTAGTTCCGGATTAATGGCCATATGTAGCTTAATAACCAAACCTTCCGCACTTTGAGCAACATGAGGTCTGATATCGCGGACCCCTTCGATTTGCTTAATGGCCTTCATAATCAGCACTTTGATGGCAGGAACAGTGATGGCTATCTCGCCTTGCAGGCCTTGCTTGACGACTACCTGTTCCAAACGGGGCTCCTTTTTAAAAAGATGCACAAACACCACCAGGGTAGCGCCCAGCAACAGCAAAGCGGCGATGCCAAAGATCAGCCGGTTCTCCGGGGTAGCCAGAGCCAGCTGCAAATAGGCCAAGGGCTCGGGGCGGTTTATGGCTGCGGCCAGGAATATCCCCGATAGTGCCAGCAAAAGCAGGTTATAGAGGAATAACACCAAACGTAGGGTAGCTGACATTGTTATCCCACCTCTTTCTCAAGAAATACAGTTAACCCCCTGTACAAGGCAGGGGGTTATAATCCATAACTTACATTCATGCTATTCCTTATCCAGGTCTGTACCTTCGTAAGCGCTCTCCGCTTTTTTAATTGAAACCCCCAGTATATTAACATTTACCGCACTGACCTTTAATCCAGTCATAGATTCAACCGCTATTTTGACTTCTTTTTGAACGGTTTCCGCAACATTGGGAATTGGATATCCATATTCAATGATCAGATAAATGTCGATCTTGGTGTCATTGTCGGCGACTTCAACTTTGATGCCTTTGCCAAAATTTTTCTTGCCCAGTTTTTCTACCAGATCAGTTCCCCATCCTCCACTCATCGAGGCGACGCCTTCAACATCAACGGCAGCTAGTCCGGCAACAGTTGCCACCACTTCGTCGGCTATGCGTATTGAGCCAATATCATTGGTAATCTCGGGCTTCTGCGGGTCCATTCGTTCCACCTCCAATTTATAATTTCCAAACTTGTAAGTATTATTCTACCAAAAGGCCGGGGTATGTTCAAATTTAAGCTGGCAAATTCTAATCTTCCATGCGGCGCTGGATGAAATTGGTGTAGACCTCACCGCGCCTGAAAAAGGCATTGTCCAAAACCTTGAGGTGAAAGGGAATCGTGGTTTTGATGTTCTCCACCTTGAACTCACGTAAAGCCCGCTTCATTCTCTCAATGGCTTCATCGCGTTCATTGCCCCAGGCGATCAATTTGGCCACCATGGAGTCGTAATAAGGAGGTATCAGGTAATTGGAGTAAACCGAGGAATCCACCCGGATTCCGGGCCCTCCGGGAACCACATACTGACCAACCCGTCCTGGTGAGGGTCGGAAATCATTATCCGGATCCTCTGCGTTGATGCGGCATTCAATGGCCCAGCCGTTTAAGACGATATCCTCCTGGGCGCAACGCAGGGGTTCACCAGCCGCGATGCGGATCTGTTCTTTTACAATGTCAATGCCGGTAACCATCTCGGTAACCGGATGTTCCACCTGCACCCTGGTATTCATCTCTATAAAATAAAAATTGCGGTTTTTGTCTACCAGGAACTCAACCGTTCCGGCGCTCGAATAATTCGCGGCTTGAGCGGCTTTTACCGCTATATTTCCCATGGTTTGGCGCAGCGGGTCATCAAGAAAGGAGGAAGGCGACTCTTCCAGCAATTTCTGATTGCGGCGCTGCAGGGAACAGTCGCGCTCTCCCAGGTGCACCAGATTGCCGAACTCGTCACCCAGAATCTGAAATTCGATATGGCGGGGTTCCTCCAGGTACTTTTCGATATAGACTGCGTCATTGCCGAAGGCTGCACCGGCCTCCAGGCGTGCCGTATTTAAGGCTTCTTTAAGAGAATCCCGGTTGTGGGCCAGGCGCATGCCGCGCCCGCCGCCCCCGGCGGAAGCCTTTATCATTACCGGATAACCTATTTGATTGGCGATAGCCAGGGCCTCCTGATAACTGCTTACCGCCCCGTCGCTACCCGGCACCACCGGTACTCCGGCCGGCTTGACCACTTCCCTGGCTTTCACTTTGTTGCCCATGGTATCGATGACATCGGAACGGGGCCCGATAAATTTTATGTCATATGTATTGCATAATTCCGCAAAATAAGCATTCTCAGCCAGAAAACCATACCCGGGATGGATCGCATCCGCCCCGGTGTTTCTTGCCGCAGCTATTATATTGGCAATATTCAGGTAACTCTCCCTTGCGGACGCACCGCCGATACAAACCGCTTCATCAGCCAGTTTCACCGGCAGGCTGTCTTTGTCGGCGACGGAATATGCTACGACGTTGGGGATGCCCAGTTCCTGGCAGGCCCTGATCACACGCAAAGCGATCTCCCCGCGGTTAGCGATTAGAATTTTCTCAAACAACCTTCCACCCCTAATCTTTCTGGATAAGGAACAGGGTTTGCCCGTACTCTACCGGCTGCGCGTTTTCGACCAAAATGTTTACAATTGTACCGGCAAAATCTGTTTTGATCTCATTCATCAGCTTCATGGCTTCCAGTATGCACAAGGTTTGGCCGGGTTCGACCCTATCCCCGATTTTTACATAAGGTGCAGCGTCCGGAGAGGGCGCGGCATAAAAAGTACCTACCATCGGAGCCAGGACTTCGGTAATGCTTTCATCAAGTATTTCTTCAACCGGCTCGGCAAATACCGGGTTGGATACAGCGGAAACAGGATTGGATGCTGCCGGAATAACCCCTGCCGCATATTTGCGCAGGTGTATTTTAAAATCATTTTTTTGCAGTTCCAGATCAGCGATATTGCTTTGATCCAAAAGCAGCATCAATTCTCTAATTTCGTCGATGTTCATATCTTCATCTCCCCTACTAACTGCTCTGGGCTTGACGGGCGGCTTCACTCTGGGGGGAGCCGCCGAGGCCTTATTCTCCACTACAGTGGGTCCTATTTCGTCATTGGACTGGATTTGCGGAACATCTTCGGCACTGCGCGCCTTGCGCCATTCAAAGAACTTTAACGCCACCTGGGGAAAAAGGGCATAAGTGATAACGTCTTCTTCGCTTTCGGACCAGGCCTTTACGGCTTCCCGGGCTTTTCCCCACATAGGTTCCAAAAGATCCGCCGGCCTGACATCGATTACCGGCGTATCCCCAATAATTTTTTGTCTGACCTCTTCGTCAATCGGCGCCGGCGGTTTGCCATAGCAGCCCCGTACATATTCTTTGACTTCACCGGGGCACATCTTATATCTTTCCCCTAATAATACGTTAATAACGGCTTGATTTCCAATTAATTGGCTGGTGGGGGTGACCAGGGGCGCATAACCCAGATCAGCCCTTACCCGGGGAATCTCCTTCAGAACCTCGTCAAGGCGGTGAGCAGCCTTTTGCTCTTCGAGTTGCGAGTAGAAGTTGGATATCATTCCGCCGGGAACCTGATGCTCAAAGACTTTCATATCGGTGATTCTGGTGACCCCGCGTTCAAAGCCCTTATGTTTACGAATCTGCTCAAAATGCTCCGCAATCTCAAACAGGTCGTGCAGGCTTAGCCCGGTATCCCATTCAGTGTCCTGCAAAGCGCGTACAATGGTTTCCACCGGCGGTTGAGAAGATCCGAAAGCCATGGGGACACTGGCGGTGTCTATGATATCCACCCCGGCTTCAGCCGCTTTCAAAAGAGTGGCTATGGCCAGACCTCCGATATAATGAGTATGCAGCTGAATGGGTACATCCAGATTCTCTTTTAAAGCCCGGATGAGTTCATATGATATGTAAGGGGCCAAAAGCCCGGCCATATCCTTTACACAGATAGAATCGGCGCCCATATCCTGAAGCCTTAGGGCGGTATCCACGAAGTGCTGTACCGAGTGCACCGGACTGATGGTGTAAACCACACAGGCCTGGGTATGCTTGCCTATCGCTTTCACGGTGCGCATACAGGTTTCCAGGTTGCGCAAATCGTTCAATGCATCGAAAATACGGAAAATATCGATACCGTTATCGGCTGCTTTCTCGATAAACTTCACCGCGATATCGTCGGGATAATGGGTATAACCAACCAGGGACTGCCCTCTTACCAGCATCTGCAGCCTGGTCTTGGTGACGTTGCGCCGTATCTCCCGCAATCGTTCCCAGGGATCCTCGTTGAGATAACGGATACACACGTCAAATGTAGCGCCTCCCCAGATTTCCAGGGAATGATATCCAATCTCATCTAATTTTTTCAATACCGGTATCATATCTGGAGTTGCCATCCGGGTGGCCCACAGGCTCTGGTGGCCATCACGCAAGCTGGTATCAGAAATCTTGATTTTACTCATGGTCTGCCTCCGCCCTAGATTAACGCTGCCCGCTCGGGCAGTAATGTATAACTAAAAAACCTGTATATACAAATATACCCAGGTCAACGACCTGAGCATACTATTTTACTCTAGCTCTTTAATATTATATGAATTAATGTGTCTGGTTTCAATATTTATTGCCTATGTATACAACTGCTCCGGGAATGCACTGGCACATCAGGGCTGGCCGCGGGTAACCAGGGACAGTTTATCGGGGCTGCTGTTTACCGCCTGCCCCACCAGCTCTTTAACCCTTTTTACCTGCTGCGGCTGCATGGTAGGAGACTGCAGGACGATAGTGGTGCTGTCGGCTTGAACCATAATCACACATTCCTGATATCCTTCGGCCTTGATCAGGTTTTCCGCCTTGAGTTCCTTTTCCATAGCCGCGGTGATATCCACCAGGCGCATACCCGCTGCGTCCCGGGTCTTGGCGTCACTACCGCTGTTTTTAATGACATCTTGCAGCATTTCCACCTGTTTGCTGCGCAGGCGATCCCGGTTTAAGCGGTATTCATTGAAAAATCCGCCGGAAACCACATTGGTAGTGGTCTCGGCCTGGATTCCTTCGACAGGAGTGAAATCCCCGGCCACTTGGTTTACCGCAACAGGCTGTTGCAGATGCCTCATGGTGCTGATAGTCCCCAGCAAGAGAACCACAGTAAGTATCCCAACCACCAGTACTCTCAATAGTTCTTTTTTGCCCATTACCATATACTATCTTCCTCCTTTCCCGGCCACCACCATCACCCGATGCAAAGGGATATTGAGCAAGGTTGCGGTGGCACTGCTCAATTGTTCTTTGACCGCCACATTTGAAGCGCCTGCGGCAACCACCAGGACCCCCAATACTTCCGGGGTCTTTTCCTCCACTAAAAGGGGGCTGCCGGCAGACACCGCCAGATCAAGCGAGGTGCTCTGCTCCACCACCCTTTTGCTTAAGCCCGGAGTCTGCTGTTCGCTGGTATCCCGTTTTTCTTCCCTGGTGTTATGGGCGTACTCACGGCTTCCTTCAGAAGCCAGCATCACATCGACTTGAACCGTGCCGGCGCCATCGATCTGGCTCAAGATGTGTTCCAGCTGCGCCCCTATCTGCTGGCTTTTCCCACCTTGTCCGGTTTCAACAGCCACGCTGACCGGCGCAGCCGGCGGGGGAGTTATCTGCCCCACCGGCCAGAGGATAGCCAGCAGGCCGACAGACACTACGATCACCAGCACGGTTTTCCCTTTTTTGGACTGAAACCATGACAAACCCGTAGACTGCTTCCCGCCGCGAATCCATTCTTCCAACATGGTTAAGAGCCTCCTTGCATTTGAATTTCCACTTGCTGTTCGCTAAGACCAAACATATTCCTCATAATCTCAGTCATGCGCGACTCCACCTCGGGGTCGGTCTGCACTTCGTCCTCACCTGAGAACACCCCCACCGATGATTCGCTGGAACTGTGGTTCTCCTGACCGCGCACGTTAATGGTAACCTTCTGAATCGACCCGTCCGGGTTGAGCAGGATTTTGCTGTCGACTTTGCTGACTCCCGGAACCAGCATGGCGATGGCACTGATCTGCCCTTCCAGTTTGGACTGCATATTGTCATTGCTCTCGGTGATAATTTTGTTATGCAGTTCACTGCCCTTTTGCAGAACCTCTTGTTGACCGGCACTGTAATCGGACCACTCCCAGTTGCTGATCTGCAGGGTTTCCGCCGGAAAAAACCACCGCATCGCAGGGTTTAACACCGCGATAAGAACAAACATTCCGATAGCCAGGCGCACATAAGGCTTCATGGAACCGCCCGGCAGCAATAATTCTAAAAAACTGGCCAGGATGATAATGACCAGGAGGTTTTTTACTATCTCCGCCAGGGTGTCCATCGCAGACCTCCTTCCCCAATATAGTTAATAGTCCGGGGCCAGCTTAGCGCAGGCTTCCCCATCCGTTAGAAAGCCCCACCACTATAGCGATCATTATGAAAAACATCAAAGCCACTGCCACTACTGCAGCCAGCATCAGAAACAGATGTGTACTCATGCTCTCCAGAACCGCTGCGGTTCTGGAGTCGCCAAGGGGTTCAGCCAGAGCCGCCGCCACTTTATAGATCAAAGCAATAGCCGTTACCTTGACCACCGGCATGATAATCATGGCCAGAATGATCAGCACTCCCAAAACCCCCAGGGCTTGTTTGAGCATCACCACATAGCCGGCCGCCACTTCGATGGTATCGGAGAACATTTTGCCAATCACCGGCAGGGCATTGTCAGACACGAAGCGGGTGGCCCTTAGTGCAGTCTTATCCAGTACCGAGGCATACAGGGCGCGCATCGTGAGTATGCCTACAAAAAGAGTGAGAAAGAACCCTAAAGCCACCTGGGCGATCTGCGTGAAGAATTTACCCAAACGCTGCAGCTTGATGCTTTCCGACATATTGTTCATAATACTGACCACAGCAGAAAGTATGATTAGCGGGAATACGATGCTGTTAATGGCATTGCCCAGTGCGGTGGCGGTGGTCATCAGCATGGGAAACAGCATGGCGGCAGAGTTGACGCCTCCCAGACCGGCGGTTAAAACCAGCATCTGCGGCAGCATCGCAGTCATAAATCCAACCATATTGCTGATGGTGCCCTGTCCAATGTCCAATACTGTTTTGAAAGAAGCCACCGCCAGGGTGACCAGGGCCAGGTAGCAGGCCAGATAGGAGATACGGGCCACATCAGTGGAAAAAGACTGCTGCAGATTCATGAGCAGAGCCGAAAGAACACACAATACCAGCAATTTGACCAGCAAACCGCTGTTAGCCACCACCTCTCCCATCAGGAGTTGCAGTAAGCGTTTCATCACATCGCTCCAGTTGAACTCCCATTTGCCCTGCACAAAATCTATGATCCATTGCTTGAGTGAAACCCCTTGCATATAATTGCTGATTTCGCTGTCTACCTGATGTTTGTATTCCTCCATGACCTGCAGATCCAGCTGTTCCAAACCTTCTGTAAAGCTCAGAGTGGATATTTCATTAACTGCTTCGCTCTGAGCCTGCAGCCTCACAGGGGTCAGAAACCATAACTGCATAAACAGCAACAGACTCAACAAGAGTATCCCCACCCGGCGAGCCCAATTCCTTTGAGGGCGGGAGCCTGTACCATTTGGGGCGCCTATGCCCGGCAGGGGGGCAGCCGGCCTAGGTTTTCTCAGCGAAGATATTTGCTTTTGACAGGTGCCGTTTCCCATGAACGTCCCACTCCTTATTGATGCCTGAAAGCGGACTACCCGGGCATCAGTTCCATGAGCGATTCCAATATGGCAACCATGATGGGGATGGCCAATACCACCACGATTACCTTGGCGGCAAATTCCACCTTCTTGGCGATGGCGCCTTCACCGGCGTCCTGACAGATGGCGGCTGTAAAATCAGCCAGATAGGCTACGCCGATTATTTTCAATATGGTGCTGAAGAAGAAATAATTGACTTCAGCACGGGCCACCAGTTCTTTCATCACATTGATGACCGCGACCAGTTTTTCCATCATCAGCGCGAAAATGACTACCGCGCAGACAATAGTCAGTAGAATTGCCATAACGGGCTTTTCCTGGCGGATAATCAGCAGCATTATGGTGGTTATTAAGGCTAATCCCACTATCTGAGCTATGTCCAAAGCCATC
Source organism: Syntrophomonas sp. UBA1041 (assembly GCF_002316705.1). Lineage (NCBI taxonomy): Bacteria > Bacillati > Bacillota > Clostridia > Eubacteriales > Syntrophomonadaceae > Syntrophomonas > Syntrophomonas sp. UBA1041. The sequence continues at coordinate 11,164 of NZ_DCEA01000054.1, read as the reverse complement.
TCCCCTTCGAAGTCTTGCCTTGCCCCGGTCGTCAGGTAATCCCTGAAATCAGAGATTGAATACTGATCTCACCACCGTGAATAGCTGGCTCATCAACTGCACCACAATGATTAAAACCACCACCACACCAGCCAGAGTGAGCATTTCCGCCTGTTCTTCCTTGCGGGCCTGCTTCAACACGATAGAAAGAACCGAGATTAAAATGCCGATACCTGCAATGCGAAAGATGATATCGATGTTCACTTTGCCACCTCCTGTTAATGCCTAAAGCCTCTATATCAACAGCAATACTATGGCTGTGCCCATAATAAAGCCTCCGTACGACCATAACTTTTGGTTGGAGTCGATTTCCCGCTGGGCTTTTTGTTGTTGCAGAAGCAGTTCCTCCCCCAGGGCAGTCAAAGCTTTATGCTGTTCCTGAGCATTGGAAACTCCCAGTAGAGCCGCCAGAGCGGCCATCAGTTCTATATCTTTGGGCTGCAATTGCGCCTGGGCCTGCATGGTTTTGAGCCCCTTCAGCCAGGCCTCCTGTGCGGTTATGCCTTTCTTTTTGCCTAATTCCTCGGCTGCCACGGCAAATACGAGGTTGGCCGGCCAGCGCGTAAACTCCGCGGTTTTTTGCATGGCCAGGGACAGATTGGTATGCATAAAGCAGATTTCTTTCTCCAGGAAAGCTATAGCCGCTTTTAACTCTCCCAGTTGTTCCTGGCGCTTCTCCAGGCGCTTGGCCCCGGATAACCCCCACACCCCGCAAGCGGTAATGATCATAATAATGCCCATGGCTTTTATCATCATGAAGCATCCCACCTTATCACTTGTTCTATATTGCCGGGGCCATGGCGCCGTGAAAGAATGATGATAAGTTTAAACGCCCCGTCGGCCATGAGCTTCCTCAGAATAGGCCGCTGGCGCAGTTCCTCCAGGTTTCCGGCATGAGCCGTGCTGATTATGGTCACCCCGGCATGTATGCACTCCATGACCGCTTCAGCATCGCCCTGTCTCCCGATCTCATCGGTGACAACCACCTGTGGGGACAGGGCTCGGATGGCCATCATCATGCCGATATCTTTGGGACAGCCGTCCAGAATATCGGTGCGCGGCCCCACATCCAATTGCGGCACCCCCTGATAACAGCCGGCAATCTCAGAGCGCTCATCCACCACAACCACATTTAACCCGGGTCGTTTAGACCCTTCAGAAATCCTGCGGGTGATGTCGCGCAACAGAGTGGTCTTGCCGCAGCGAGGCGGAGAAACAATCAAAATGTTCTGCAGTTCGGCTTGGGGCGAGCTGAACAGAGCCGGCATTACCGGATCAGCGCAGCCTTTCACCTCTCGGGCCACCCTGAAGCAGAGGCTGCCGAAGTTCTTGATGAGTTCAATGTTGTGCTCTTTCAGTATCACCTGACCAGCCAGTCCCACCCGATGGCCTCCGGGGATGGTTATAAAACCGCGACGAATATCCTCCTCAAAGGCATACAGCGAATTGTCACTTATGGAAGCGATGACCCGGCAGATGTCATCGCGTTCCACCCGGTATCCCTGCTGCAATATTGTGGTGAGGCGGCCTTCGCCAGCTAAGGCCAGTTCGCGCTCGCCGATGCGCACTATCAGGGGCTGTCCGCACCTGAGACGGATCTCCTCCAGGTGTTGATAATCTTCATCCTTGAGGTTGTGCAGGAGCTTCTGAATCTGTACGGGGAGATAGGATAATACCTCTCTTTTAATCTGAGTTGGGGAGCTCGTGACCGGCATATTTTCACCACCTTGCTGTAAATAGATATTGGCAAGCCCTGTAAAATATGCCAGCTAATTAGCGCTTAAGGGAGTGATTATTTCGCGAATTGAGAAAAAAAGCCCAATACAAAACCGCCCTGCGGGTATTCACAGGGCGGTTTGTATTGGGCCAATTAATACTTTTTCTTAAGATGGCGAAGGATTTACCCCGCCTTGCTCGAAAGCCAAACCTTCATCTTCAAAACAACATGGCTCATAATCAAAAGAACCGTCATTTACAAAGACTACCTCATTACAACGGGGGCATATAATCTCAATGGTATCTTCCTCATCCAATACGTCTGCATCAAAATACAGCTTTTCCTGGCAATTGGAGCACTCTATTTCAATATGGTCACAATCGTCTTCGTATTCTATGACCGTTTCCTGCAATTCACAGAGGTCTTCATCCATGCTGTCCAGATACTCGCCGAGTTCGAAAACATCCTCGCGCAGCTCCTTGATATTGGCAGTTATTTCATTGAGCACATCGAGAATGCCGGTGATAATCTTGCCCTGCGGGCCGCCGTCATTGATGTTCAGGCCTTCCGTAAGTCCTTGCAGGTAGCTGACCTGTTCTGTTAAGTCCCTGGTCATAACCATCCTCCCTTTTTAATATCCGTGTGCCTGGCTACAAATATATTATTGCTTAAAAAGAGAGGAAATAAACCCGCCAAAAAATGATCCGGGTCGCTAGGCTCTTTCCATGTATAAACCGGTGCGGGTGTCAATGCGCAGCCTGTCGCCGGTGTTGATAAACAGCGGTACCTGAACCCTGGCGCCAGTCTCTAATGTGGCGCTCTTAGTAGCGCCAGTAGCGGTATCACCCTTGATGCCGGGCTCGGTTTCAACGACTTCCAACTCAACAAAATTGGGCATCTCAATACCAATGATGTTGCCCTGGAAAAACAAGACCTGAATATTCATATTTTCCAACAGCCATTTAATGCCGTCACCTATGGCATCAGCGCTGATAGTGATCTGCTCATAATTCTCATTATCCATAAAAACATAGCCTTCGCCGTCATTATAGAGGTATTGCATGTCACGGCGATCCAGATGGGCTTTGGGCATCTTTTCACCGGCACGGAAGGTTTTTTCCACCACCCCGCCGGTCTTGACATTTTTAAGTTTGGCTCTTACAAAAGCAGCCCCTTTACCGGGCTTTACGTGCTGGAAATCCACTACCACATAGGCCTGTCCGTCCATTTCGATGGTGACCCCGGTTTTGAAGTCATTAACTGATATCATGCTATCCCTCCGTCAAATATTTAATAATTCTTTACTGCTATGAGTAAGTATTTCAATGCCATTCAGGGTTACGACAACCGTATCCTCGATGCGTATCCCGCCCCAACCGGGGATGTAGATGCCGGGCTCAACGGTCACCACCATATTTTCCTGCAGGGTATCTTCACTGCTGAAGGACAGAGCCGGGGCTTCATGAATGTCCAGGCCAACCCCATGGCCGGTACTGTGGGTAAAATACTGATCCAAACCATATTTTTGCAGGCACTGGCGAACCTTTTGATCCACCTCACGACCGCCGACTCCGGCTCTGATGGTATCCAGTCCGATCTGCTGAGCTTCCCGCACCTTTTGATAAATATCCTTGAAGCGCTGGGTAGCTGGTTTAATACCGACAGTCCTGGTCATATCCCCCGCATAACCTTCAAAAATGCCTCCAAAATCCATGGTCACCATATCGCCGGGACTAATGAGCTTCTTACCCGGCCTTCCATGTGGCAAAGCGGCATTTTCCCCCGATACCACAATAGCATCAAAGGCTTCCCTTTCACAACCTTTTTGTCGTAACAGATGTACAATCGTATCCGCCAGACTTTTTTCATCCATACCGGCTCTTATGACAGACAGGATATCAATGAACACTTCATCCCCGATGCGGGCCGCTTCCCTGAGTTTGGCCAATTCCGCAGATGTTTTTATCCTGCGCAAGGATTCGATGAGTCCCCTCACCGGTTCCCAAATTACTGGTTTTATTTGCGATAGTTTTTGATAAAAGGCGTAGTTGACATAGGCTTCTTCAAAGCCGATCCTATGCAGGTCTGCGGCTTTATCGCTCAACTTTTCCAGCCCCGGAGGTTTTTCCTCCTGATAGACCCACGACGGACATTCCAACCAGACCTGATCCCGATAACGGCTGTCGGTAAAAATAAACTGATCTTCCAGGGTAAGCAAGAGCCGGGCATCGGCCCCGGCAGTGAAACCGGAAATATAGCGTATATTGGCTGGAGCTGTAATTAATAACCCGTCTAGTTCATTCTTTATCAGTTCTTTTCGCAATTCATTGATATGAATTTTATCCATGAGAATCCTCTTTCACCATATGAGTAGATCATCTTTTGATTCAACGGTCTTTTGTCCGGCCCAGATAATCGATGGCGGCCCTCGCAGCCAAATAATAGCTGGAAGGCCCGAAGCCAAAAATGCCCCCTACAGCCAGCGGAGACAAAAGCGACTGGCTGCGAAACGGTTCTCTGGCATAAATGTTGCTCATGTGGACCTCGATTACAGGAAGCCCGGCCGCCTTGAGGGCGTCATACAGCGCTATTCCATAATGCGTCAAAGCTCCTGCATTAACAATCACCAGATCACTCTGCGCGCCTGCTGACTGCAGTTTATCTATCAGATCACCTTCATGGTTGGACTGGTAGAACTCGGCTTCAATCTGCTCTTCACCCAGCACAGACCTGATCCCAGCTTCAATTTCTGCCAGGGTGGTATTCCCGTAAATATCCGGCTCGCGAGTACCCAGGGTATTCAGATTAGGTCCATTAATCACCAGAATTTTTGCTTGCATGTCAACCTCCTCAACTTCCGGCCACACTCAATGAAGCCACCCGCAGGCCGGGTGCGCCGCGGCTGCCGAAGAACCGCACCTCAGTACCTACCGCATCTATATTCTGCAGCATTTCAATCATGTTGCCGGCTATCACCAATCCCCGCACCGGATGCGTGAGCTGGCCTTTTTGAATCAGGATGCCGGCGGCGCCCAGCGAAAAATCTCCGGAAACCGGGTTGGCAGTATGCAGTCCCATTAAATCAGTAACATAAAGCCCTTCGGGCAGATCCCCCACCATTTTCTTATCTTCCATATTTCCCGCCTGAATAATGAGATTACTGGGGCTGATGGACGGCAGGCTGCGAAATGACATGCGCCGGGCGTGACCGGTAGAGGGCAGTCCGGCTCTATGGGCAGCCTGGTTGTCATAGAGGAAGCCTTTTAGTCTGCCCCGGTCGATCAGAATATGCCTTTGGGCGGGAACCCCTTCGTCATCAAAGGGAAAGGTGGCCAGACCGCCGTCCAGAGTGGCATCGTCGAGCACGGAAAAACACTCTGCCGCTATTGAACGGTCAACCTTGTCGGCCAGAAGGGATTTGCCTTTAAAAACCGCTTCAGCATCCGCCATGCGGGCCAACAGGCCCAGGAGTTTCACGGCTACATAAGGTTCAAATACACAGGGCAGTTTTTTTGACCCCATACCCCGGGCTTTAAGACTGCGCAAAGCGCGGCAAGCAGCCTCGCCGGCGACTCGTTCCGGATCGAGGTCTATGTAGCTGCGCCGGCTCATGCTGGCAAACCCGCCCTGGGCATCACCGTCCTGTTCAGCCAGGGTATACAGATAAAGGCTGCAGTAATTGCCCCGCTCGTATACATCCACGCCCCGGCTATTTACGATCGCCACACCAAATTCATTTTCTTCATACCCGGAGCGCTCCACCATTGAGATACGCCGGTCTGCGGCCCGGGCCATCTTTTCCGCCTGCTGTGCAAGCGCGGTCTTTTCCTCGATAGGGTGTCTGTTAATCTCGGCATCATAGGTATCTAATCGCGGGTATATCAGGCCCGCCGGGGTCAGGTTCAAGTGGGGATCGGCGGACATATAGCCGGAGGTCTGCAGAGCAGTATCGACGGTCTCCCGGAGGGCTGAAGGCTTGAGATCGGAAGTGTAGGCAAAGCCAAGCCGGCCCGAGTTGACAATACGAATCCCCAGCCCGGCTTCAGCGGCCTCTTTGAGGGTTTCCACCCGCCCCTGGGCGACTTCAATCTGCAGTTTCCGATGGCTGCCGGCATACACCTCTACTTCCGCTCCGGACTTGAGCGCATAATTAAGGGCTTGATATGCAGCACTCTTCAACATGTCCTTCACAACCCGTCACCTCCTTGCTCCAGATCCGGGTTTTACCAGGGTGCCTCCCACAGTCAGCTCCTTGATTCTGATGGTGGGCTGGGCATCACTTACCGGAACCCCCTGGCCGTCTTTTCCGCATACCCCGATAGCAAAGCCCAGATCGCACCCCACCCGGTCCACATCCTGCAGAGCCTTGGGTCCATTGCCGGTAAGAGTGGCCCCCCGCACCGGATAGGTTACCTGGCCCGCTTCCACCATATAGGCTTCAGATACCTCGAAAATAAAATCACCGTTGATAGTATTGACCTGGCCGCCTCCCATTTTCAGAACCAGCAAGCCCCGGTCGGTGGAAGAGATGATCTCCTGGGGATGGTCTTTCCCCGGAGCAATGAAAGTATTGCTCATCCGGGGAATAGGTTTATGTTGATATGATTCCCGGCGGCCGTTGCCGGTGCTCCCGGTTTTATCATGAGCAGCGGTCATCCGGTCGTATAAGTAATTTACCAGGCGGCCATTTTCTATCAATCCGGTGGCTTGCGCAGCGGTGCCTTCATCATCAAAAACATAGCTCCCGTAGCGCTGCGGCAGAGTGGCATCATCTATTACCGTAACCAGTGGCGAAGCCACCGTCTGCCCTATTTTACCTTTATAGACCGATAGCCCCTTGTGCACCAGGTCCGCTTCCAGCCCGTGCCCGCAGGCTTCATGCACCATGGTTCCTCCGGCCTGAGCAGACAAAATCACCGGCATACGCCCTGCTGGCGCCGGCTGCGCCGACAGCATATTTATCGCCAGTTGCGCCGCCTTGCGAGCCCGTTCTTCCCAGTGCTGCTCATCCAGCAGTTCCCAGCCAGACACCCCGCCCACAGATTCGTACCCGGTTTGCAGGAGGCCGTTGCGGCCGGCTATTACGTTGATCATTCCACGGATGCGGTTGAAACTGTCCTCCACCCTTTCCCCCAGGCTGTTGGCAAATACCACCTGTTTTTCCAGGTCGGCTAAAGCTACCGATACCTGGCGTATAGCTGGTCCCACCGCGCGCGCCGCCTGATTAGCCGCAAGAACCTGCTCCATTTTGTGGCTCCAGGGGACTTGATGAGGCGCCAGAGAATCCAAGGGAGGGGAACTCTTAACCGCGGTAACAGCTAAGGGTATTACCCTGCTGGCAGCGGAGCGATTAATAGCCTGGCTGGCCGTTCGGGCGGCATTTTCCAAGGCTCCCGGGCTCAGGTCGCTGGTGTAAACATAAGCGGTCTGCCGGGCTTTGATCACCCTGATGCCCAGACCGCTCTCCACCCCGCTGTGGATTTTTTCCACACGGTCTTCTTCCAGCCAGATGCCGCTGTTTTTCTTGTACTCTACATAAATATCAGCGTAGTCGCCGCCTTTTTGCAGGGCAAGATCAAGCAGCCTTTCCAAAACAGCAGCCTCCATCTTTTAGCCCCCTCTTAGATGTTTTTCAAAATATTTTTCCCATTTGCCGGCTTTAGCGTGTAGGGTTTCGCTTTTCCATATTTTTCTTAGGAATCATTATACCATTCCCTTTTATTATTGTTGTTAATCAGACCTGCAGAAACTGATATTTATACGGGCAGGGGTAGGTCAAGACGCGGATGGCAGCCAAAAGATGAAGTGAAATATGTTATCGGACAGCGAGCTGAGATTGATATAGCAACAGTGCGGCGGGCGATAGCATTACTTGACTACCAGCACCGGGCAAGGAGAGTCGGCCAGAACCCGCTGGGTTACACTGCCTAAAACCGTGCCCGCCAATAGCCCATGCCCCCGGGTTCCCATTACTGCCAGATCGAAATCTCGCCTTATTTCCTTCAGTATCCCGGCTGCAGGTTTTGCGGCAATGGTTTTCTGAAGTATCTTCACATGGCCGGTGTCTATTCCGTCAATGGTATTTTTCATAATCTTCTTGCCGGACTCTGCGACAGTTTCGGCTGTCATAAGATATTGCCCGTGCATGTCGGGGGCAGCCCCTGAAGCGGCATCCACAGAAGCAGCTACATAGAGCAGTTCGATTACGGCATCGAATTTTTCTGCAATTGCCAGAGCGGTTATAAATGCCCGGCGCGAATACCCGGACCCATCGGTTGCAACCAGAATTCTTTTAAACACTCTCGTTCCCCCTCTATAATTTTAATAAACAAATTCCACCGCTACAAACTACGTATATTGTATTCCAGTCCTTTTTAAATCTACAACCAATAAGCTAAATACAGATAAACATTTGCTATTATGATAGACAGAATCATGATTGGAAATCCAATTTTAAAGAACTCGACAAACTTGATCGGATTACCGTGCCGCTCGGCTATGCCGGCCACAATTACGTTGGCCGAGGCTCCGATCAACGAGCCGTTGCCGCCCAGGCAGGCGCCTAGGGCCAGGGACCACCAGATGGATTCCATGGGTATCTGCGCCAGCTCTCCCGCTTCTTGCAGGAGCGGAATCATGGTAGCGACAAAAGGAATATTGTCGATAAAGGCTGAAGCTACCGCTGAAACCCATAAAACAAGAGTACCTAAAAGCGGAACATTTGTACCTGTTATCAGTATCAGATTTTGAGCAATATAACTTAAAACCCCGTTGACCTGCAAACTCCCCACCAGAATAAATAGTCCGGCAAAGAAGAATATAGTGGGCCACTCTACCGATAACAGGGTTTCTTCGGGATCCTCCCTTGATATCAGCATGAGCACACCGGCCCCTAGCAGGGCAACTGTTGCCGATTCCAGGTGAAGCGCCTGGTGCAATAGAAAACCCGTAATGGTTAACCCCAGAACCAGCAGTGATTTTTTCAGGAGTGCCCACTCCACAATAAAGTCGATCTCGTTTAAGGCCATCAAGCTCTCAATTTTATCGGGTTCAGTCACCAATTCTCTTTTATAGATCAATGCCATAATCACGGAGGTAACCCCCAGGATTATCAGCGAAGGCAAACCCAGATTAGTGATAAAGTCTACAAATCCAAGGCCGGTGGCGCTGCCGATCATAATATTGGGGGGATCGCCAATCAGTGTGGCTGTTCCGCCGATATTAGAAGCAATAATCTCCGCAAACAAAAATGGCACCGGAGATATATCCAGCCGGTCAGTCAGGGCATAAGTTATCGGCACCATCAGCAATACGGCGGTGACATTATCCAAAAACGCAGAGGCCACCGCGAGAATAAGCGGCAATACTACCAGTAGAGCGACCGGTTGCCCTTTTACCTTTTTAGCCGCTTTGATGGCCAGAAATTCAAACACACCGGTTTTGCGGGTGATTCCCACTATAACCATCATGCCCACCAGCAGCAAAAGGGTATTAAAATCGACATGCTCTATAGCCTCTTTCTGATTTATCAACCCCAGGGTTATGACAGCAGCCGCAGCTACCCAGACGGTTACCGATCGATGGTATTTTTCAGCGATTATGAATCCGTAAACGACAATAAAAACGGCTATAGAAAGCCAGAAGTTTATCATAAAAACAACTCTCCAATTATGTTATTTCTTCCAGAAAAACGGCAGAGCGGAACTCCGGCACGAGCAGTCGCCGTCCAGATAAAATGTAAGATTTTCACCTGTCAAATTGGCATAACGAATTCACCTCGCTAAATTATTCCCAAAATAAAAGGCAGGTAGCCTATCTATTGGCTACCCACCCAAGTAAACCGAATTCTCACTGGAAAAACCTGGGCCAATCATATTGACCTAAGATTTATTTCCCTGCTGCCATGAAATATCATCAGACTGCTTTGACCGTAGAAAGTTATTCTTTTTTTGTATGGTATCATATCCAACAATTTAGCTCAATTTCCTGGCCGGCCTTTCTTAAACAGTCCGACGGCAGCCATTAGGCATCCCTTATTATGCCCGGGTAGGCGAACGGGGCGCTTCCTTAATGGAAAGGAAATCCCCTTCCTATTGCCAGCTCACCTGGTATCAATTTGATCTTCTTTGTGCGCTTAAGCCCCCATCTCCCCGCTGTCCAGGGAAAAATGCCACATGAGGCCGTATTTGTCGGTGAGCATACCGTAGCAGGGACTGAAAAAGGTGGTTTGCAGTTCCATATGAACAGTTCCCCCTGCTTTCAAACGTGCAAAAAAGGTTTGTATATCTTCAACATTCTTGCTGCCGTAAACCAGGGTCACATTGTTGCCTTTAACAAAAGGCAGCCCGGGGGTATTGTCTGCAAACATGATGTTGCTGCCGTTGATGGGCAAGCTGGTGTACAGAATCAGGTTTTGGACCTCTTCGGGCACGGGGTCATCCGGGCTCGGCGGAGCCTGGCCATACGTCATAAATTGAGGAGCGGGGGTCTCAAAAACCTGCGCATAGAACTCTACCGCTTCACGACAGTTGCCATTGAAAAAAATGAAAAAATCCATCGCCATCGGTTTCACTCCTTCCACATTTAGCTTCATAAAGTTGTGCTTATATTATCCCATTATTCGCTGCCAGGGCAAGCGAAGGCAATTACTGCCACCTTTAAGCAGTTCTCCTTACGAACTGACTGGCGTATTTCTTATGCGCTTTGTTAATAAGGGCCAACCCGATGATGGCAAAAAGAATGACATCCAGAAAGCCATAGGTGGCTGGAAAAGGGATGCTGAGTCCTTCTTTGATCTGGGTAAACAAGGCTCCGTTCGGGGTAAGAAATGGATATAAAATGAGAATGTTCGAGGTCAAGCGGAATATTGAGGAGTAAACCAAACCGATCACAAACAAGAATAACATCTCTCCCGGGGCCACTCCATAACCGATTCTTGAGGTAAAGGTGTGCAGGATTTGCCGCTTATGTCAGAAGCATAATCCCAAGAATTATGAGCTGAGTTTAGGGCTGCTAGTCCGTAGCCCTAAGCCTGGTATATTAACCTTATAATGCTCTTCTATACCTTACATATATTCCAGTAGCTACTGTTAGAAGAATAATCCAAAGAATTATAAGCCGAGTATTAGTAACACTTTTCCCATTTGAGGTAGTATTACCCCCATAGACCGCCTCCTCTGTTTGGCTATTAGCAGCCTTGGCTTCCTCTACGATAAAATCTGATATGTTCTCCAGCCCTTTTATCTCATATTTTTTTAAACCATACGATTCATTATCCTGTAAAGGGAGGATATCATATCCAGATGCTTTTGGAATAAATAACGCGCGTAGTTTAAAGCCCCAAACCAGTTTTAATGTTGGGTTATTAATACGCTGATTAGCTTCTTTAATATCTTGCTCAAAAGTATT
>NZ_DCEA01000030.1:0-14677 GCF_002316705.1 Syntrophomonas sp. UBA1041 | reverse complement strand
GGTGTTACAGGAATGCTCCTTATCGGCTTTCACCGTATAGGCGGTAAGCCTTTCATGAATGATGATCTTGTCACGGTTACGGTTCAACAGATATGCCAACACCAGAGCGGTGACCATTATTGCCAACAAACCTATCAGTATATACTCCACAACTACACCTCCGGGCTTTTCTAGAGAACTGAAATGCTTACTCATCAAGTCCGCTTCGTCCCGCGGATAAGATTCTTCACCTGAGTTATTCATATCGCCCTAAAACGCCGCAAGAACACAATTATTCAAAAATATTTTGCTACGTTAGAACTCTATATCGATGATGCGGCTGATGGCAAATGCTCCTGCTATCTCCATAACAAGGGCTGCTGCCAACATAGCCAAGCCGCGTGGATCCTGGAATAAGAAATATACATGCTCCGGGTTGATTACCAGCATGGCAGCCAACAGCACTACAGGCAATAGTCCGATAACAAGTCCCGACATCTTGCCCTGTGCGGTCAAAGTGCGCACCTGTTTTTTTATGCGGGCCCGGTCACGCATGGTGTCGCCGATATTATCCAGGATCTGGGCCAGGTTGCCGCCCACCTGTTTTTGGATGATGATCCCGCTGATGACCATGTCCATTTCCTCGCTATTTACCCGCTCACCCAGGTGCAACAGGGCTTCTTCCTGGTTGAAACCCAGGTTCATTTCCCGCAGGCACCAGTCGAATTCGATTGATATGGGAGGAGGCATTTCTCTTACCACTGTTTCCATGGCCTGCTGAAAGCCGAATCCGCCCCTGAGCGCATTGGCCATAATAACCAAGCAATCGGCCAATTGCATCTCAAAGGTCTGCAGGCGTTTACCTTTTTTAATGCCGATGTAAGTCCAGGGCAGTATCACCGCCAGGATGAACACAATCACCGCCAGCCAAAAGTTTTTACCTATAAAATAAGTAAGTAATGGAGTAATAATAATAAGCCCTAAACTGACGGTTATGTATTCCTCACCTTTCAGCGGTATGCCGGCGGTTACCAAGCGGCTCTGCAGATTGGCTGTAAATGATCGGGCGGCAAAAAGGGATGAAACCGACTTCATCATGGAACTGAACATATCCTTTAGCGAAGCCCGGTTGCTAACAGATTCAGAGTCATCCTGACCTAGTACCGATTGCAGCCTTTCTCTGTACAGATCACGATGAGAGAACTGTCTTTTTAGCCCATTAAAGGCAAAGACCACTGCAAGAAAAACAAATACAATTATTAGATATTGCACCTAACCTTGTCCTCCCCTTTCAGTAGCCTTTATGCAAAAAACTCGTCCGGGATGATAATACCAGCGGTTTTCAATTTATCCAAACATTTGGGTTTGATGCCGGTAGCCCGGTGTCGGCCCTGCACCCTGCCGCGCTCATCGATTCCGGTCTGATCAAAGATAAAGATATCCTGCAAAGTGATAATGTCGGTCTCCATCCCCACCACTTCAGTGATATGGGTTATTTTCCGGGTGCCGTCTGACATTCGGCTCTGATGGACGATAAAATCAATAGCCGAGGCGATCTGCTCCCGGATGGCTTTCATCGGCATTTCCATACCCGCCATCAAGACCATGGTTTCGAGGCGGGATAACATATCCCGCGGGGAGTTGGCGTGAGCCGTGGAAAGAGAACCGTCATGACCGGTGTTCATGGCCTGCAGCATGTCCAAGGCCTCACCGCCGCGCACCTCGCCGACCACAATGCGGTCAGGGCGCATGCGCAGGGAGTTGCGCACTAAGTCACGGATAGATACCTCACCCCGGTTGTCGATATTTGAAGGGCGGGTCTCCAGTGTCACCACATGTTCCTGGTTTAAGACCAATTCAGCCGAGTCTTCTATAGTAATGATCCTTTCATCGTGAGGAATGAAGCCGGATATTATATTTAAGGTACTGGTTTTCCCAGCGCCGGTGCCGCCTGAAACGATCATGGACATGCGGCCTTTAACACAGGCTTCCAGGAATTTGGCCATATGAGAACTCATGGTATTGTTTCTGATCAAATCGGCAGTTTTCAGTAGATTTTTGGAGAATTTGCGTATGGTCAGGACACACCCGTTAATGGCCAGGGGAGGTATTATAGCATTTACACGGGATCCATCAGGAAGTCTGGCGTCTACCATGGGCGAGCTCTCATCCAGGCGGCGTCCCAAGGGAGAGATTATTCTCTCAATAACCGTATGTAAGTGCAAATTATCCCGAAAGACGACTTTTACCTTTTCAATTTTACCGCGCCTTTCCACAAAGACCTGCTTAGGACCATTTACCATGATTTCTGATATGCTGTCGTCTCTCAATAACGGGCTCAAAGGCCCATATGCCAGGACCTCGTCGATAACCTGATTAAGAATGACTTCTCTTTCGCTGCGCGGCAGGTTGTCGTATTCACTCTCGAAAATGGTATCAGAGATGCCGCGAATCTTACTCTCAATATCTTCGCGCTTGCGGTTATTTAAGGATTCCTGCCCCATTTCGCGGATTATCTCCCGGTGTATGCGGTAAACAATATCCAGGTAGCGGGATGTGGCGGCCTCCTTGGTTATAACAGGACTTACAACCTGATCGTTTTGCAATCTGCTCAATAGTGACATTACGCATCCAACCTTACTTATTACTTTATTTAGCCTTATCGATTAGATCGAACAATTCAACAATGCTCCTGGATATGGGGGCCTTGGGGCTCATGTTGTAGAACGGCATGCCCCGGTTGATGGATGACACGGTCATCTTAAAATCGCTGGGGATAGAAGCTGCAATCTTCATGCCCAGAACCTGTTCTACATCCTGGGGTTCAAGGCCTACCGATAGTGATGACGAGCGGTTAAGAATCAATTTGGTTCGGGGCAGCAGCTTCAGAGAATCTAATACATCAATGCCTTTTTTTATGTTTTTGATGGTCGGTATATCCAGAGATATCAAAAGCAAAACCACATCCGACATTTCCAGGGCGGTGAGCGTAGTATCGTCCAGGAAGGTAGGGGTATCAAGGAAAGTATAGGTATACATCTTCCTGCACAGTTTTAGCACGGTCTCGGCTCCGAAGGAAGTTACCAGTTCACCCAGTTCAGGCTTATGGGGCGCAGCCAAAACCTTAACCCCGCTGCGCTCATAAAAGTATTCGTCGACCAGATCAGCCGTCAGTTCGCCTGATTCCTGCATCAGCTCGGCAATGGTCTTGCGCGGATTGATATTCATCATCAGGCTTATATCCCCGAACTGCAAGTCCAGATCCACCAGAGCCACCTGATCTTTGTAGCGCGTTGCAGCGGCTACTGCCAGATTGCAGGCAATAAGGCTCTTGCCAATACCGCCTTTATTTCCGAAGACAGTTATAATCTGTGAGGCCTTTAATTGCGGCTGCGCTTTACCGGGAGCGGCGGAATCCTTGCCAGGTTCAGATTGCTCTCGCAGGTTTTCAACACTGCGCCTGTAGCCCTCCGCAATATCTTTGACCGAACCGAGAAGTTCACCGGCCTCCACAGAACGCAGTATAATTTGGCGGACACCGGATTGCATGGCTCTTTTGAAGAGCTTTAAGTCTTCCTGTTCCGCTATAAGGATCACCTGGATAGGAGGGTATCTCAGCTTAAGATCAGCCGCTAGACTCAGGCTGTCAGCCTCAGCCAGGTTCTCGTCCAATATAAGTATTTCCGGGTTTGCAGTAGGCATCATCTCCAGAAGCTCACCGGCCTGCCCTGCTTCCCCAATCACATCGATGTCATGATCGCTTTCCAATATGTTTAGTAAATAACCCCGGATTTCGGGATCTGCGCTTGCCATCAGCACCCTTATGGTTTTCAAAAACTTCACCTCTCGTATCCATACTCATCTATAATAATGACCTATTGATTATTTAACTAAGGTTGTATAAAGTTGTTCATTCTGAAGGGAGGCAGGACATATTGGGAATCGTCCACCGGAGATCTGAGCAGCAACCTGATCTCGCCCCGTTCAGTGGCTAGAACCAGAGGACGGGCTTGATCAGGGCTTACTGCCAGTGTTAGTGTTTTAGCCGCACCGCCATTTTTTTGATCAGCAGCGGCTCCTTTTGCTCCAACTGACAAGACTTCAATATCCTGCAGCACAAATAAAGCGGCGGAGGAGGCACCTCCAGCCGGATCGGTTATATCAAGTGTAGCCATAACGTCGACATGGTCTCCGGCCTGCACATTAAAGGAAACCGCTGAAGTCTCATCAATACTTATGGCAACTGCACGTTTATTTAAAGGAACTTTATAAGCCAGGCGGCCAACTTTTTCTTTTTCGCCCACCAAT
This sequence comes from Syntrophomonas sp. UBA1041, assembly GCF_002316705.1. Classification (NCBI taxonomy): domain Bacteria; kingdom Bacillati; phylum Bacillota; class Clostridia; order Eubacteriales; family Syntrophomonadaceae; genus Syntrophomonas; species Syntrophomonas sp. UBA1041. Next base: position 10,390 of record NZ_DCEA01000030.1, on the reverse strand, counting down.
TTCTCCTTAATTATTTCCTCACCGGCAGCTATATCGGTTGTAGAAATCTTGCCTACCACTTGAGCTGTATCCCGAACCCCGTTGGGATGGGCATATTGAGCGGGCACTTCTGCGGTCATAAGCTGTTCCAGCCTGATCACTTCATCCGCCGCTATGGGTTGAGCAGCCTTAACTACCGTCACCAGATCGTCGGGGCGGTATTGCTCCTCCACCTGCTGCAGGAAAACGTAAAATAAAGCCGCAGCAATTAAGCCACACAGAATCGAAATAAACCAGTACTTTTTTACTCCTTTAAACAAACCTTCCTGCTCCCTTCGCTACACTATTTTATAGTTACTCGCATAATTCGGTGGCATAAACCCCAAAATCTTCGGCACTATCGTCAATATAGGCATTTGAAGCCGCAATATGCTGTAAGAATTCCCCTCTAAACGCCTGGTTCGCATCTTCTTCCCACCGCTCTACCAATAACAAGGCTGCAAAACCTGTCACGGTAAATCTCCCGGTAGCACCACCGCCATCATCTTTATACCCGATTGGAACATATACAATTTTCCTGCAACCTAAGACATAGCCATCAATCCCGCATTCCGGATCATGGGTGCAGCCATTCAGCCTCTCACTCATTGCCTCGCGGATACCCTCGGCGTGTTTGTTACCAGGAACAACGGGCAACACCTGCCCGATGCTTACAGGGTTCTCACTTCCATATTGTATTCCTGGGACGATATCTTTCGTAATATTCTTTCCGTCTATATTGACATAACCATACCATCCGGTATCTCCGCCACCACCGCCCTCTTTAATTACAAAGCTGGGATTACTTCCTTCGGTAAATGGGGGCATCTCACTTTCGTCAATCCCTATAGGGATAACCCCATTGCCCGGCCCAAATCCACCGACATTGCCAACTCGGGCTTTAGCGGCAGCCTTAACCTCGGCTTCATCAAATCCAGGTCCAAGCACACGAGCAAATAAAAAATCTTGTGTCCCTGTATATTTCAATTTGATCGAAGTATGTTTGCCGGAATCATTGGGATCATCTGGAATAAACTCCACATAGTTAGGGTCAAAACCATTTTTAACAATGTATTGACTAGCCAAATTCCAAGAATCGTACTCATATGGGTCATCATGGTATTCAGGAAGTTCGCTTACCCCTGCCAGAACAGCAGCATCCATGACATTCGATGCCTTCATGCGTTCTGCATATACTACCCCGGCATCAATAACCAGGGCCATACAGCCTAACAATACTACCAGGGCCAAAGCTACCAGCACCATTACTGCTCCCGAATCATCCTTTAGCAAGTTTTTAATTCTTATCATTTAATACTCCCTTCGAACCTATCTATGTCTTTTCAATGCGCATTACATATTTGGCCGGTAAGGAGACCGAATTTCCAATGATTCCACTAATAATGGGGGTGATAAGATTATAGTTGTAGTTAACTATTACAGTAAGGGAGTCTCCTACTTTGCGATTAGTATAATTGTCCGGCATTGTGTCGTTAACCCAGGTTTCAACTGTTATCTTTTCTGTGTCTAATAAAAAAGCACGGTCCTCATCCTTAATATAATTTTCTATAGCCACTTTGTCAGCCCCTACCACTCCAGCTCGGACACCATCCCGAGCCAAGTCATGGATTAACATATACGACCCCAGCATGAATCCAAACTCTATAATACCAAAGAACATTAACAGCAAAAGAGGCATCATTATGGCCATTTCCACCATGCTCTGGGCTTTTTTAGAATGGAATAGTTTTCTGACAATCTTTTTCATAAATTTCACCACTTTATAAAATAAGCGCTTACCGCTCCCAGGGCGATTGCCAAAGCGTAGGGAAAACTTATTCCGGAGTTGTTTGTTTTTATGGTCTTCTGCAATTTCTGCATCTTGAACAAATGCAGAATCATACCTGTCCATAGACCTCGCAAAGTCTTCCCTAATTTCCCTTTATTGATCAACAGGATAACAGCAATCAGTCCGCCCCACAAAGCCATGGCGATAAAGGTGTGGAAGGCAAACAAGTATCCTTTGAAGGCACCAACCACACCCAGCAGTTTGACGTCTCCGGCTCCCATGCCCCTCAGTGCGAAAGGTATAAAAAGCAGGGCTATTCCGGCGGCAAGTCCTTGCAAAGAGAATAGAACCCCCGGCATGCCACTGGTATAAAAGTTACATACCAAACCGAGTATTAATCCAGACAATATTAAACCATTTGGTATACGCTTTTCCCGCTGATCAAATACAACGGCAGGTATTAAGAGCGCCAACAATACAAAATCGCTCCAGACAAAATCAATATAATTAATAATAACAAGTCTCCTTAAAGCCCCTGTTAAAGACTCCGGTTATGCCCTGCATCAAGGCAAGGCATAACCCAGAATCAAAACCTCTGATAAATGAATTATGGTGTTTCTGTCTCTATCGTAGTCCCAATGTCTTCAGCTTTATCGCTAATTTGATTACCCAATACTCTGAAGCCAACAATACATACTAATGCGACGAAAACCAAAATCAGCGCATACTCAGCCATACCCTGTCCTTCTTCTTCAAGGACCAGTCTTTTCAGGGTGTTCAGCATCCTTTCACCTCCTCTGCAAAAAAATACAACTATAGCTTTATTTTCCCACATCATCAAAACTCTGCCTAGCCGAATTTTGTAATATTAGGGCGGTATTTACCGGACCCTGAGGCAAAAATCGGCTCGGCTACAGCGGAGGTAATAGAAGAGGGAAAATAAGGCAGTCAACCCATTATTAATATCGTAATAAAATTGACTACTCCAATATAGGACAAAGGATTCATTTTATCGCATGTTTCTACAATAATTAGTCATTTTACCTGATAAAAGCACAATAATCTCATCGATATTGCCATATATTGCAGTTTAAAGTTATTATAGGAATATGGAATAAATGGCTGCAAGCTAATTTTTTCCCGAAATCTGGGAGGGTCCGGCTTTTATGAGAAAAGAAGTGGTTAAATGCCTGCTATTGGCTTTATTGATGTTTTGCATTTTGACTATCGCTGGTTGTGCAAAGCCTCAACCCAAAGAACAAATTATCCAGGGCTATGCACTGGCCTTCGCGGAATTGGGCACCCTGCCTATGAGCAGGATCGACCTGACATATTCTGCTGATGCGGCGTCTCTAGCGAATAAGACTTTCGATTTAGGCATTTATCAGGGCGGCTCCCGAATCGCAAACACGGTGATGAAAAACGGGGATAAATTCCAGAAGGATCTGGAACCGGGCAGCTATCAGGTCAAAGTTGAAAACCCGGAAAACTATTATTTCGTTTACCTACCCGCTGAAACAGTTGAACTGGAGCAAGGCATCGGCCAGGTCTATGCTATGGTGGTCAACTCCAAAAACAGCACCGATACCTCGCAGCCGGTGAAGTGGGAGGTTTGTTATACTGAAGCAGGCAGTCCGGCCGGCAACACGCCTTTAACAGGCGGTGAGATCCCCGCCCTCAAACCCGGAGAGATGTTCACTCTGCGCTACAACCCGGAGCAAAACCCCAACCCCAAAGCAGGCAACTATATGTTCAGACTGATCAATCCGGCCAGTGATATTAACCAGAAGGAATGCTGGAGCGGAGCGGTGTATTGTATTGGGCCTATCAAACCTACCAACATATCGGTTAACCTCTTGCCTAACCCGGGCAAGCTGGTGGTGGGTATAAAAACTACCGGAGCCGCCCCGGCAGGTGCGGTCTATGAGTTTGTAGTCAATGATGTTGATAATAACCGGGAAGTGAGCCGCAACAGCTTAAGGGCTGGGGAGAGTATCGCCGTATCCCTGCCGCCGGGAACTTATCAGGTGACGGAATCCCAAAACGGCGGGGCCTTATCTTACAGCAAATCCATCGAAGGGAATATATCTATAGCTTCCGGGCAAAGCGTTTATCTGACTATAAACAACCGTTTCCCGGCGCCGGTGAAAGGCACGCTGCAGATAACTAAAAATGTGGAAGGACCGGCTCCGCAAGGAACTGCCTTTGAGATTAACATCAGCGGGGCTAACGGCAGTATAAGACGCAGCATACAAGCCGGGCAGACCATATCGGTGGAACTGGCTCCGGGAACTTATGAAGTAACCGAAACCAACAGTGGAGGAGCAGCCCAGGTGAGAAAGTCCCCTCAGGGCGGCATTGCCGTTTACTCCGGCCAAAACAGTGGAATAGTCATTACTAATGTTTATTCCGTTTACCCTTAATGCTTCTAAAAACTGCCGCCGATAGTATTGACTTTGGTATTAAGAGCCTGACCGAGAAATTGATAGCCTACCATGGCAACAATAGCTATGAACATACAGATCATGACATACTCGGCCATGCCCTGCCCTTCTTCCTCATGTATCAGACGATTAATTATATCCATCACAGATGCCTCCCTCACACCAAAGATATATTACTTTAATTAACATCGTAAAAAATCGACATTTACATTAATTCAAATGATCTCCTTATTTTAGCGCCCCAAGTAACCGGATTATGCCGATAAGTATTTTACTCTCAATACTCGCTCCTGGCTTTAAAGCCCCGGCCATAAACTTCTATGCTATTGGTAATAATCATAAAGGCGGATTCATCTATGGCAAAGACCATCTCTTTCAAGCGCGGCAATTGCATTCTGCCTACAGTCACCAGGATTAGCATCTCATTCTGTCCGGAGTAAGCGCCCTGGGCGGGCAGATAAGTACAGCCGCGGTGTAAATGGTGCAGAATGGCGTAGGCGATTTCCTCATAATGAGGAGAAATAATCAAAGTGGTCTCCGTTACGCCGAGCCCGGCTTCGACCTGATCTATGACCTGGGATGAAACGAAAATAGCGATGGCGGAATACATGGCTACACTGATATCGATTACCAGTGCCAACAACCCTACTACAAAAATATTCAAGACCAATGAGGTTTGCCCAATATTGAATCCCCACAACCGCTTCACAATAATGGCTATGATATCAGTTCCACCCGAGGAGGCTTTGCTGCGAAAAATAATCCCCAATCCCAATCCGCTCAATACACCGCCTAATAAGGCCGAAAGCAGCGGATCCCCGATTAGGAAGGGGAAATATTTGAACACATACAGAAATCCCGCCAGAGCCAAAACCCCTAACAAGCTATAGATGGTAAAACGGGAACTGATGAAACGATACCCGGCCAGAAATATGGGTATGTTCAATAGCAGGATCCAAATCCCCACCTCGATTCCGGTGGAATAGCGCAATAGGATAGCGAGCCCGGTCACGCCGCCAGTCAGCAGATTAGCCGGCACTAATATGCATTGAATCCCCGCCGCCGCAATGAGCGAGCCGATTACAATTCCCAGTAAGTCCTGCCAGGTGATGCGTTCTATCCATTTGCTGAAGTTAGGCCGCTGCAAAGCTATCTTCATGGAAGCCTCCTTAATAAATACCATAATTAGTTTATCCTCGATACTACACATTTTAAGCAGCATATTCAAGCCTGGTTTTTTGGCCTGCCTGCAAAATATAGTACAATAGTATAAATTGACCTCAGGGTGGAATTTATTTATGCAGGATATACGCTATATCGCCACTGCGGCCTTTGGCCTGGAAGCGATTGTGGCTTACGAATTAAAACAACTGGGATATACCGAAGTAAAGGTAGAAAACGGGCGGGTTGCTTTTCTCGCCGGAGCAGATGCGGCGGCGCGCTGCAACCTGTGGCTGCGCAGCGCGGATCGCTTGCTTATAGAGGTAGGGCGCTTTTCAGCCCGCAGCTTCGATGAGCTGTTTGAAGGCACCCGGGCTTTGCCCTGGCAGGACTGGCTTCCCAAAAACGCCCGTTTCCCGGTAAACGGCAAAACCATCAAATCTCAGCTCTATAGCGTGTCTGATTGTCAGGCGATAGTAAAAAAGGCCACCGTGGAAAAACTCAAACAATCCTACCCGCAGAAATGGTTTGCTGAAGACGGTCCGCTTTATCAGCTGGAGGTTTCCATATTAGAAGACAATGTGAGCATCACCATGGATTGCAGTGGAGCGGGACTGCATAAACGCGGTTATCGCAAAGAACAGGGGGAAGCCCCGCTCAAAGAGACCCTGGCGGCTGCCATGGTTTCCTTGAGCCGCTGGAAAAAAGACAGACCCCTCATAGATCCTTTTTGCGGATCAGGCACTATCGCAATTGAGGCGGCCATGATAGCCTGCAACATCGCTCCGGGGTTGCGGCGCAGTTTCGATGCCGAACACTGGCCGCAATTCAGCCCCAGGATATGGTCTGAGGCCCGGCAGGAAGCTCTGGACAGCGTGAAGATTTATAATGATTTGGGCATTGAGGGTTTTGACATCGATCGCAGTTGCATCAAGCTGGCCAGGTCTAACGCGTTGCGAGCCGGGATAGCAAAACAGATCAGCTTTAGAACCGGGGCGGTCCGGGAGCTTAAGTCCCCATTCCACTACGGATACCTGATCTGCAACCCGCCTTATGGGGAGAGGCTGCTTGATGACAAGCAGATTAAAAGCGTTTACCAGGATCTGGCCAAAGCATGGGCCCAATTGAATACCTGGTCAGCCTATATATTGACCCCGTATCAAGGCCTGGAAAAGGTTATGGGCCGGAAAGCCGATAAACGCAGGAAACTGTTTAACGGGCGCATTCCTTGCACTTTTTACCAATTTTACGGGCCTAGGCCCGAACAAATAAAAGGGCCTTTTGCTATGCAAATGGATCAAAGCCAAAAAGTTTTTACACCCCGGTGAGGGATAGCAATCGCCTTACTTGCAGCTGAATGTGCAATAGACTTGCAATTGCCGCATACTGCAATGAATAACTGAATCAATATGTCAATAAAAGGAGAAAATAAACCAATACTCTTTGGGGATAGGTATCATTTGGCATCCATGACAAAACTCTAGACTGTTGGAGGTTATCATGATAGCAGCGATCTTGGCAGGCGGCCGGGGCGTACGCCTGTGGCCGGAAAGCCGCAACCAACATCCCAAGCAATTCTGCAAATTGGTGGGCAATAAATCTATGCTCGATCATACCATCGATCGTCTCAAACAAGCCGGTTGCACTAAAATCATCATCATTACCGGCGATGATTTGCTGGCTTCAATCAACCGGCTGGTCAACAGCCGTGAGGATCGGGATCAAATAGAAGTGATGAGTGAACCCGAAGGAAAAAATACCGCACCAGCGGTTGGTATGGTTTTATCGCAGTATGCCCAGAAAAGCGATGAAGTTCTGGGCATATTTCCGGCCGATCATCATATACTGAACGAGCATGTGTTCAGCGACAGCCTTAAGAAGGCCAGACAGGCTGCAGCCAGCGGTCACATCGTAACCATCGGCATTCAGCCCGACCGTCCGGAAACCGGATACGGCTACATCGAAAAAACAAAATGGGAGGTAGGCAATATCGGAGAGGTTTATCAGGTCAACGCCTTTTATGAGAAACCCGATGCCGAACTGGCCCAAACTTACATACAAACCGGCCGCTTTATGTGGAATGCAGGTATTTATGTAGGTAGGATCGGGGTCCTGATAGACGAATTTCGCAAGCACCTGCCGGAAATCCATGCGGCGGCCAGTAATGGATATGACTATTATAAGCGGTCTTACGGCGAGCTGCCTAACATCAGTCTTGATCACGGAATCGCAGAGAAATCGGATCGCATGGCTGTGGTTCCGGCCGATATGGGCTGGTGTGATTTGGGCAGCTGGAACGCCCTCTCGGAAATACATCCTACTGACGGGCAAGAAAATGTCTGCGAAGGCCACGACATAATCGCCATGGACAGCCAGCGCTGTATTATCAAACAGACCGAGAAAACTATCGTCTTGTTCGGAGCCCAAGACCTGGTAGTGGTGGAAACGGATGATGTGATAATGGTGGCGGATCGCAACAAGTGCCAGAATATCCGCGACCTCACCGAAGTGCTGAAGAGCATGGGCCGCGAAGACCTATTATAAACCGGGCCTTGGACAGCATAATCCGATTTTTGCAGTTCATACGCCATTCCCTTTATTCGCTATAAGTTGAGGAGGTATTATCATGAAAAACATTTTCAGACAGTATGATATACGCGGTGTAGTAGGCCGGGATTTGGACAACCAAACCATGGATCAGATAAGCCGGGCTTTTGCGGCTATGGCCAAACAAAAAGGCTATGATACTGTTCTGGTGGGCCGGGATAACCGCAGCTCCTCGCCGCAGTTTCGTGATACCGTGGTTAACGCCCTGCAGGATTCAGGCTGCCATGTCATAGATTTGGGACTGGTCATCACTCCCATATTTTACTTTGCGGCCCGCTATCTGAACATTCCGGCCGGGATGATGATCACCGCCAGCCATAATGGAGGCGAATATAACGGCTGTAAGCTGCTCTTGGGCGAATCCACCATTTACGGTGAACAGATTCAGGAAATAAGGCGTATGGTCGAAAGCCAGAATTTTATCGAGGGCGCCAGGGGCAGCCTCAAATATGTGGACATCGCTGAAACCTATCGTAACAATATCAGGGAGCGCATTAAGATGGGCGCCAAAAGATTAAAGATCGTGGTGGACTGCGGCAACGGCGCCGCAGGTTTGTTTGCCCCCGAGGTATTCCGCAGCCTGGGCTGTGAAGTAATCGAACTCTACTGTGAATCCGATCCCAGCTTCCCCCATCACCATCCCGACCCGGTTAATCCCGACAATATGGTCGATCTGATTAAAGTTGTACAAGAGCATCAAGCCGATTTAGGAATCGGTATAGATGGAGACGGCGACCGTCTGGGAGTTGTGGACAGTTCCGGCAATATGATCTGGGGCGACCTCTTAATGATATTGTTCTGGCGGGACATCTTGCCCCGCTATCCCGATCTTCCCTGCATAGTAGAAGTCAAATGCTCACAGAGCTTAATCGATGAGATTGTCAAACTAGGGGGGGAGCCCTTGATATACAAAACCGGCCATTCGCTGATCAAGGCAAAAATGAAGGAAAGCGGAGCTATTTTCACCGGGGAAATGTCAGGTCACATGTTCTTCGCCGATGAGTATTATGGTTTTGATGACGCACTTTATGCAGGAGCCCGCCTTCTGGCTTTATTGTCCAAAAACGATGCCGATATTACGGAAATGCTGGCCGACATCAATATTTACTACGCCACACCGGAGATTCGCGTGTCAAGCAGTGATGATGAAAAATTTCAAATAGTAGAAGAAGTCAAAGCCTACTTTAAAGATAAATATCCCATCAATGACATTGACGGCGCGCGGGTCATGTTTCCGCATGGCTGGGCACTGGTCAGGGCCTCAAATACCGGTCCGGAGTTGATTGTACGCTGTGAAGGCAAGACCCCGGAGTATTTGGAACAAATCAAAGCTGAGCTTTTCGCCTGTTTACAGAAATTGGGTTTAGAAGTAAATTCACTCCAGGCCTGCCAGGTATAAATCTTCGGATTCTCAGGGAAGACTTACATTAATGTACCTGTTTATCAAGGTGACGACAAGGAGTGAATAATGTGAATTTTTTAAATGTGGGAACATATCCCCCTAAACAGTGCGGGATTGCTACCTTCTCCATGGATCTAAGAGAGAGCCTGCTTTTCAATGGGCATCAAGTGACAGTATTGTCTGTTTCCGATAATTCTTATGACTACGACTATCCTCCCGAAGTACTGTTCAACCTCAGACAGGATCAGTTGGCAGAGTACTCACGGGCCGCCGCTTTTATCAATTCTCATCCCAGAATAGATATGGTAATCATACAGCATGAATACGGAATATATGGGGGTTCAGACGGTGATTACATTATTGATCTGGTAAAAAATCTGCACAAACCGTATATCCTGATCTGCCATACCGTATTGCCCCACCCCTCCAGCCATCAAAAGCATATATTGGATATGCTCTGCTATCACGCCAGCGGTATTGTTGCCATGACCAGGCATTCTGCGGGTCTTCTGACCGATCTCTATGAGGCGCCGGGCGATCTCATCAAAGTGATTGCCCACGGGGTTCCGAATTTCAAGAAGCAGGATGCACGGATTCTCAAGCGCAAATACCATTTGGAAGGCCGGGATATCATCAGCACCTTTGGGTTAATCGGCCCAGGCAAAGGATTGGAATTGGGTATCCAGGCCTTTGCCCGTATAGCTCCGGATTTCCCCAATGCCAGATATCTGATCCTGGGTCAGACCCACCCCATGCTGGTAAAAAATGAAGGCGAAAAATACCGCAACATGCTGGAAAACCTGGTTGGAGAACTTAATTTAGATGATAAAGTGATATTTGTAAATAAATTTTTGAATGATGAAGAACTGGGGCAATATCTTTACCTCACCGATGTGTATTTGAGTCCATATCCCAACCGCGATCAGGCGGTCAGCGGGACTATGGCCTCAAATACACATCGGTGAGGTA
>NZ_DCEA01000106.1:0-31136 GCF_002316705.1 Syntrophomonas sp. UBA1041 | reverse complement strand
GCCAGGTCAACCAGTCCGGCGGAGTGGTGGCCGGACCCATTTGGGCCAACTTCATGGGCATGGCCGGGGCGGCTTTTCAGCCCTCCGATTTTCCCCGGCCCGAGGGCATCAAACGGCTGAATATTTGTATGGACAGTGGATTGGTGGCGGTGGAAGCCTGCCCCCGGCCGGTATCGATGGCCTTTATATCGGGAACCGAGCCCGGCATCATTTGCTACTGGCATCAGTTTGAAATTCCCCTGCTGCCGGAACTGCCGGACTGGCTTAACCCCGTTCCGCCTGAGGACGAGGGGGATGAGAGGAATGATAATGAGCGGCGCAACGAAGGCGGCGGCGAAGCAGATGACGAACCCGGGGACGAACCCGACAACCAGCCCGAGCTGCCGGGAGACAACGATACCCCTTTGCAGCAAATCCGGATAGTGCCTTAACCCGGGATAACCCTGGGATATAATGCCTCCGTTCTGACGCTCCGGGGCGCTCCGCCCCGGTATTTGCTGAGCAGAGTCAAGGCCGGCCCCGCAACATTTTTTGCTCAGGATAAGGCATCAGAAGGAATTAACCAGTATAATAAATAAATACCATAAACATAAATAACAACGATTGCGAGGCTTGGCAGTGAAGATTGAGCTGACCATACTGGTGGAAAACACCACTTCCGCTATGGCATTGATCGGGGAGTGGGGCTTCTCGGCCCTGATAACGATTGACGGCTATCCGCTGCTGTTCGACACCGGTCACCGCGACGCCTTGTTCGTCAACAGCGCTCAGCTAAAAATGCCCTTAAAGGATATTGAAGAAATCGTGATCAGCCATGGTCACTACGATCACTGCGGGGCTTTGGTGGCTTTGCTCAAACAGATCGGATCCCGCCCTGTAACCGCGCATCCCGGAATATTCGTTAAACGTTATTCAATAGGAGCCGGGGGTCACAAGCTCGCGGTGGGATGCCCGTTTTCTGAAGCTGAAGCCGCAGCCGCCGGGGCGCAGTTCCGTTACAGTGTAAAACCTCTTGAGATCCGGCCCGGAGTCTACGTCACCGGTACGATCCCCCGCAGAACCGCTTATGAAGATGTGGGGGGGCATTTTGCAATCGAGTCGGGCGAGGACTTGATGGAAGACCATATTGAGGACGATATGGCTTTAGTCATCGACCATCCCCAGGGCTTAATCGTGATGAGCGGCTGTGCCCATGCCGGGATGGTTAACACCTTGAGCTATGCCCGGGAGATCACGGGAACAAATCATATCCAGGCTTATATCGGCGGCACCCACCTGGTAAATGCCTCGCCTGAGCGTATAGAGGCCACGGTCTCTTATTTGCATCATGAGCGGCCTGACCGGATTATGATCGGCCATTGCACCGGGTTCTACTCGGCTGCCCGCCTTTACCAGGAGCTGGGCAGCCAGGTGGTCAAGATTGATGCCGGCAGTCATTTTACATTTATATAGAATGGAATTATTGGAGGGAAATATTTGAACATCAACCAGCACAGGTTAAAAGCGAAACAGCTCAGGAAAGAATGCAGCCCCGCACTGTTTCGCTTCAAAAGCACTGTGGAGCTGCAGCCCCTGCGGGGCATCATTGGCCAGGGCCGGGCCGTGGAGGCTCTATCCCTGGGTTTGGACATGAACAACCAGGGCTACAACATTTACCTGGCCGGGGCTTTCGGCACCGGCAAAAGCAGCCTGGCCAAAGAGATGCTGGAGGAACGGGCTTCGGCCAAACCGGTCCCTTACGATTGGTGTTATGTTTATAATTTCCGTGAAACCGACACTCCGGTAGCCCTCAAGCTGCCTCCGGGACAGGGCAAGGTATTCAAACAAGATATAAGCACCAGTATTGACGCCATTATCAAGAGTATCGTCAAAGCCTTTGAAGGCGAAGATTATGAAAGCAAAAAGAACAGTATCCTCAATGCATTTCTGGAAGAGACCAACAAAATGTATCTGGAACTGGATGAAGAAGCCCGCCACCATGGTTTCACCATCTCGCGCACCCAGACCGGCATAAACACCGCTCCCATCAAGGAAGACGGAGAGGTGATCACCCAGGAAGAATACCTGGCCATGAACGAGGAGCAGCGGGTGGAGATCATGCGCACCGGTACACTGGTACAGGAAAGACTTAACGAGGCCGTCCGCAAGTACAAGGAATCGGAAAAAATCATTCGCGAAAAGATCAAAAGCCTGGAGTTGGAGACTGCCCGCAGGGTATCCGAACCCTGGTTTGAACAGCTTTTGGAAAAATACCGGGACAATGCGGATATTGTAACCTATCTGAAGGATATGCAGAAAGACCTGGTCGAAAACACCGAGGGCTTTCTCAAGACCGAGGAGAGCGGCCCCTTGATGTTTTTCCGCCATATGGACCGGCGCGCCTCGCTGCGCAAATACCAGGTTAATCTCCTGGTGGACAATGAGGCCTTGACGCATGCTCCGGTGATATTTGAAACCAATCCCACTTATGCCAATCTGTTCGGACAGATCGAGTATGAAGGCGAATTCGGCATCCTGGCCACCGATTTTTCAAAGATCAAGCCCGGAGCCATTCATAAAGCCAACGGCGGCTATCTGGTTCTGCACATCAATGACGTCTTGAAAAACTTTTATGTTTGGGACTGCCTCAAAAAAGTCTTAAAAAACTGTGAGATCAAGGTGGAAAACATCGGACGTGTCTTGGGGATAACCAATACCGAAACCCTGCAGCCCGAATCCATCCCGGTCGACATCAAAGTGGTCTTAATCGGCGATCCCTGGTATTATCACGCCTTATATGCCTTCGATGACGAATTTCGCAAGCTGTTTAAAATCCGCGCTGATTTCGATGTGGAAATGGCCAAAAGCCGGACCCACATCAAGCAATATGCGCAGCTCATCGCCGGAGTTTGCCAGCGTGAAAAACTCTTGCACTTCACCCCCGACGCGGTAGCCAGTGTGGTGGACTACAGCACCCGCATGGCCGAGGATCAGGAGAAAATGACCACCCTTTTCAACAAGCTGGTGGAAGTGGTCTATGAGGCCAATCATTGGGCCAGACAGGATAAGGCCGAGCTGGTCACGGCCCTGCATGTAAATAAGGCCATTAAGGGTAAACAGCAGCGCTGCGCCATGGTAGAAGAACATCTGCAGGAAATGATCAACCGCGACACCCTGATCATCAATGTGGACGAGTACCGGGTAGGCGAAATCAACGGCCTGGCGGTCTACCAGGTGGGTGAATACAATTTTGGCAAGCCGGTGCGCATCACCGCCAAAACCTTCATGGGAGAGAAAGGCCTGGTGAATATCGAACGCGAGATCCGTATGAGCGGCAGCATTCACAGCAAAGGGGTCTTGACCTTAAGCGGCTATATGGGAGCGCAGTATGCTCAGGATAAACCGCTGGCCCTCTCCGCCAGTCTGACCTTTGAACAGAGCTATCAGGGAGTGGAAGGGGATAGCGCCTCGAGTGCCGAGCTCTATGCCTTATTATCCAGCCTGGCCAATTTGCCCATATATCAGGGCATCGCGGTAACCGGCTCAGTCAACCAAAACGGCGAGGTTCAGCCGGTGGGCGGTGTCAACCAGAAGATCGAAGGCTTTTTTAAGACCTGTAAAGATAAAGGATTGAACGGCAGGCAAGGGGTGATCATACCCCAACAGAATATCACCCAATTGATGCTGGATGAAAGCGTGGTAGAAGCAGTACGACAGCGGAAGTTCAATATCTGGGCGGTGGATCACATTGACCGGGGACTGGAAATACTGACCGGCGTGCCTGCCGGGGAGCCTGACGAAAAAGGCCGGTTTACACCGGATACAGTGCATTACCGGGTCAACCAAAAGCTGCAAAAATGGACCGAGCTGCGCAGGCAGGATCTGGATGTGCCGCCGACCCATGCGCTGAAGAGACCTAAACGTATAAGGAGGCAGTACTGATGAACCGAGGCCGCCTGGCTTTATTGCTGCTCATTGTGTTCACGGCTGTGGTTATAAGCGGGTGCCAAAATCTGCACATTCAAGATCTCGTTAAAAGAGACCTCAGCCAGGAGCCCAGTCTCATAAAGGTCCGCATCCACTTCGACCGCGGAGACACTGTGGACGGGTATGTCTATGAATTAGGCCTGGAGAAAAGCGGCAAGCTCTACGCCGGCGGTTCGTCCATATCCTACATTTACGATGCGCAAGGCAATGTGGTGGGGAGCTTCAATTATCAGCGCGTAACCTACATGGAGATCATTCCCCCCGGAGATGAGAACCCGGCTAAATAATTCCTCCATAATCATCGATAATTACCAGAGAAAATAGAAGGGGTTTTCATCCACAGGAAAGGGGAAATGAGAGAATGGAGTTTGTGGAACGCTGCTTGCGCAAGATCAGCGTGCGGGTCCGCCTGGTGGTGGCCTTTACCCTGGTCTTAGCTGCAGTAACCGGCATAATGGGGTATTATGCCACCGAAGTGATGTCCGAAAAAATACTGATGGCAGCGCAGCAGAAGCTGCAGTCTGACCTGGCTTTGGGGCGGCAGATTTTAGAAGAGAGATACCCGGGGGATTGGCAGATTATCGACGGACAGTTATATAAAGGGCCGGTATTGATGGAAGGCAATTATGAAGTGGTCGACCGCATCGGCAATCTGACCGGAGACACCTGCACCATCTTCCGGGGAGATACCAGGGTATCCACCAATGTGATGAAAGACGGGCAGAGAGCCGTCAATACCAAGATATCCGAAGAAGTGGGACAGGTGGTCTTGATTCAGGGACAGCCCTATGTGGGCCGTGCCGAAGTAGTCGGGGTATGGAACGAAGCCGCTTACGAGCCCATTAAGGATCCCTCCGGCAATGCCATCGGCATCTGGTATGTAGGGGTTCCGGCCACACCGTACGAGGAGGCCGTCGGCCATTTCCGCCTGGCCATGGTAACTTACTCGGGCATCGGGATTTTCCTGGGTTTTCTGGCCGCATTCCTGGTGGCCTATACGGTCTATATGCCTTTGCGCAGAATCAGCGCATCGGTGGATAAAGCCAGTCAGGGTGATTTAACCCAGCGCATTCCCGCCAATGCCAATGACGAACCCGGCAAACTGGCGGCTATGTTCAACACCATGCTGGAAAAAATGGCCGACCTGATCGGTAAAACCGGCCGGCTGATCAACAATGTCAGCAAATCCAGCGCGCAGGTGGGGCAGCTCTCTGAAACCAGCGCCGCTCTAATGAGCAATCTGGGCAGTCAGGCTGAAACCCTGATGCGCTCCGCCGCAGAGCAGGCCCAATTATCCCATCATTCGCGCAACACCATCGGCGAGATGGCGGTAGGCATTCAACAGGTGGCCGCCAGCGCGCAGGAGGTGGCCAGCTCAGTAGCGGCTGCCAGCAAAAAGGCTGAAGAAGGGGAGCGCCAGATTGAGCAGGCCGTCAAGCAGATCGAAATCATCAGCAACAACACCGATTATACCGCCTCCATAGTAGAGGCCTTAGGAGAGAAATCGCTGGAGATCGGGCAGATTGTGGACTTGATCACCAACATCGCCAGCCAGACCAATCTCCTGGCACTGAATGCCGCCATTGAAGCCGCCCGGGCCGGAGAAATGGGACGCGGTTTTGCAGTGGTAGCCGATGAAGTGCGTAAACTGGCCGAGGAATCAGGTGAAGCCGCCCAGCGCATCGCCCAGCTCATCCGGGAGATTCAAAATGAATCGGATAAAGCGGTGGGAGCCATGCAGGAAGGCACCAAAGAAGTGGCCAAAGGCACCGAAGTGATCTCCCGGGCCGGGGATGCCTTCCACTACATCATCGCGGCTGTCAATCAGGTCAAATCCCAGATTGAAGAGGTATCCAGCGCCGGCCAGCAGATGGCGGCGGGTGCAGATATAGCCATAAAATCAGTTGACAACACTGCCGAAGCAGCCCAGAACAACGCCCAGATCGTGCAGGGGATGTCTGAGCTGGCCGGCAAGCAGATGGAAGAGATCAACCAGTTCAACCAATCTGTCAACGCCTTGAACCGCATGGTAGCCGACCTGCAAAGTGCCATAGCCTATTTTAAGGCGTAAGAAACACCCGGCTGCGTTTAATACCGACTATCAGGAGGCTTTCCTTTACAGGATGGCCTCTTGTGATTAAGAGGCCTTTATATGAACTCTCGACTCATAATAGAACCTGCCCGCTTTCAAGGCCAGCCGGGCTTCGAACTCCGCATCCGCGATTCGCGGATTACGGTGCAGGAATTCCTGGATGAGCTGAATCAGTCCTATCTGAAAATGGATTGGCCCCGTTTGTGGCCCCAAAACCGGGTCGGCTGTGAAGGATGTGACCTGTGCTGCCAGGAGCCTTTACCGGTGACCTCCGTCGATGTGATGCAAATCCGCGAAGCACTGGGCATAGATCAACTCGAGGTCTTTCGCTACCTGTGGGTGGAACTGCAAGGACCTGCGGTTGACATCACGCTGCGCCGCCGCGGGGCAAAATGCATCTTTCTCAATTCCCGGGGCAAATGCCGCATCTATGCCCGGCGCCCCTTTGCCTGCCAGACCTATCTGTGCTGCCAGACCAGCCCCAATTTTGAGAACCTGCGCAGTCAGATCATCAATAGCGGCATGGACGAGCTGGTACGCTGCAGCCTGGCGGCCTATAATAAGGCGGGGAGGCCTTTTCCGGTAAACCGCAGTCAAAACCCGAAACTAAACCCGCACCACTGGCCCAAGGGGTATTTTACCGGCAAAACCAGCTATCAACAGCTGAGGCTGGCCCGGGTACTGTCTTTCGATTTATGGCGCAAGATGCTACTATTAAAGTAATTAAAAGGGTAGGGGGGACTAACCATGGATACGATTTCAGCTCGTTGTCTGATGTGCAGCAAAACCTACACTGTGGACGAATCCCACAAAGACTATAAAAAGCTGGTGGCTCAGGAAAAACCAGTAGCCACCTTTATCTGTGACCTGTGCAACTACCGGGTGCAGCATGAGTCCGAGGAAAAGCACAAACCCAAAAAACCCATGTAAGAGAGATAAGCAATGCAGAAAATCTTTATTCCCGTAGATAATGACCAGTCTATAGCCGCCCTGATCTTCGCCCCGGAGTCCGGACCCCGGGGCGCTGTGGCGGTCTGCCATGGTTTCCGGGGGGCCAAAGAGAACAGCGGAAAAATCTGCGCTTTTGCCGGAAAATTGACGGCCCGGGGATTGATGGTGATCGCTTTCGATTTCCGGGGCAGCGGGGAGAGCAGCGGGGAATTCAGTGCAATAACACTTTCGCAGCAAGTTGAAGATCTGAAGCAGGTTTGCGCTTACATCAACAGCCGCTACCAGCTCTCTTTCGTTCTGCTGGGAAGAAGTTTCGGGGGCGCTACGGTAATCGCTGCCGCTCCACATGTGCCCGAAGCCTCCGGTTATGTGCTATGGTCGGCCCCATTCGATTTACCGCGTTCCTTCGCCAGATTGCTGGGTGATGATTACCAACGCCTTTTGAACGGAGCCAGTGTGATATGCAGCGACCTGGAGAGCTGTTTTGAGTTAAGGCCGGACCTGGTCTTGGATTTTAAGCGCCACGACATGGCAGGAAGCCTGATGGCGATGCGGGACAAGCCGGTTCTGGTCGTGCATGGCCGGGAAGATGAGGCGGTTGGGATCGAAAACGCCCAGGAGATAGCGACCTATCTGCCCGAGGCGGTACTGCACCTGGTGGCGGGTGCTGATCATCGTTTCACCGGGATGGTGGAACAGCGTGAAGCCATCACCCTGGATTGGATTGATGAGCACTTCGGGGAGAACCGCCTTTAAATCCCTATCAGCAAAAAAGGGAGTGATACAGGATGAGCTGGCAGGAGGGCTTGTGGAGATTTGTCTGCGGGGGCCTTCTGGTTCTTGCGGTGAGCTGGATAAGCAAGGGAAAAAACCCTTATTTCGCCGGACTGGCGGTATTATTTCCCGTGGTAACGGTGGTGGGATACTATTTCCTGTCACAGTCCATTTCTCCGGCCGCCATGCAGCGCACCGTGGTTTTAAGCCTTATGGCTCTGCCTGCGGTAGCTGCTTTCTTAATCACCTGTTATTATCTCGTCGGCCGAATGGGCATCGGCTGGACCCTTTTGTCCGGAATGGCCGCCTGGTTGATCGCCGCCGCCCTTATCCTGCAAGTATATCAGCGCTTTCCATGAACCGTCTGGCGCGCAGTAAACATAGGTTTGCCCTAGTCATTCATGACTCGATAGCGGTTTTTTGTGCCCAAAAAGCGGTTATTCGTTCCAAACCCCTTCACCAAAACGGCCTTGCTGGGTATAATCATATAAAGTTGCTACTTACAAGTTACTACCGCTTTCGACAGAGAATCTTTCTCTGTCATTTCTTTTTCCAATAAAAGGCACCGGGTGGGGCCGTCTAAGCTTCTGCAATTCCGTTTCCAGCCCTTTTACCTGCGGCGTTCTAATATTAATGTAGGGCAAGTTCACCCATGTCATAGGATGGATAGCGTAAATCCAGGACGCCGAAACCACCTGCTTGATTGCGATATATCTCCACTACCTGCTCAACCGATACAAAATGGAATCTGGCCCGTGGTTCACCCCATACTATTCCTCCCGGGGCTATACCCGCTGATAAATATCCGGGGCCACTTCCGCCACCAGTCCATGCCGCATGGAGAAGTCCAGGTGGTGGCGCAGGGTAGTGCGCTCCCAGTCGACCTCGTATTCCGCACGGGGTTCGGGATAGACCAGGCAATAGGGAAGCAGTGCTTCCAGAGAGTGCGGAACCCTGAGTATCTCCACCAAGCGCTCCTGGCGTTTCAGAACCACTCCGATAAAGGCATCCAGATGCCGTTTGAGGTTCTCGTCCTGGATGCGGCGATGTGAAGGCACGATAATTCTGGGGCCGATCTCTTTTATTCTCTGCACGGAATAAATCAGATCATCGATGTCTGCGGTATTGCTCCCCAGCCAGGGGCCGGTATTTACCAGATCGATGTCGCCGCTCATCAACAGCCCTTCTTTTTCAACGTAAAAACCGTGATGGCCTACAGTATGGCCGGGAAGATGCAGGGCGGTCACCTTTAAAGACCCAGATTCCCAGCTGTCTAAATCTGTAAAAGTGCCTGACAGCGGCTGGTGTCTGAATTCGTCCATAATGGGAACATCCCCAAAAGCCGGAGTGCTGTTGGAAAAACCCACGATCTTGGCCAGCCGCAAGACATCGCTCCAAAGGCGGAAGCGGTTATGCTCCATAAAGGCCTGGTAATCATGGTAGAAAGGTTCTTCCTGCGAGCCTATCATGATATCTGCCCGGGGAAATAATATGGTGCTGTGCGTATGGTCGATATGGCTGTGGGTGATCAAGACGCGGCTCACTTCCCGGGGCTTTATATCGGCCAGCGCTATACTGCCGGCACCGGTGTCTACCAATATCGGAGCATCCCCATTGATGTAAAGACAATTGCCGTAAGGATAGCGGGGCTTGACCGGAGGGGACACCATCCAGATGTCTTTGGTAATCTTCTGCAACATGATTGATCACCGCCAGTAAAAACTGACTATTATTCTACCACAAGTGGGCCCGAAGCGGTTGCAGGGAAGGAATGACGACCCGGCCAGACCTATATTTCCGGCCTTGTGAAAATAGGACCAAAAGAAAAGAGGCCATCCTCAAGAGGACAGCCTCCACAGTACGCTTTTAATAATTTTCACACCACTGTTCGTAATGAGCCTGGGGATGATCGCAGGCCGGGCACACCTGGGGCGCCTCGGGGCCTTCATAAACATAACCGCAGTTGCGGCATTTCCACTTGATGGCAGAGGGCCGCTTAAACACCGTGCTCTGCTTTACGTTCTGATACAGCTTCAAATAGCGCCTCTCGTGGTACACTTCCACAGAAGCGATGGCTTTGAATATATCAGCTATCTCATCAAATCCCTCTTCACGGGCGATGCGCTCGAATTCGGGATACATCTGACTGTGTTCATAGTGCTCTCCTTCGGCCGCATCCACCAGGTTTTCCGGTGTCTTGGGGATAGAGCCGCCCATCAGTATCTTGAAGAACCGTTTGGCATGCTCCTTTTCATTGAGCGCGGATTCGGTGAAGTACTCGGCAATCTGTTCATAACCGTCTTTCTTAGCCTGACTGGCATAATAGTCGTATTTGTTGCGTGCCTGAGATTCGCCGGCAAAAGCAGTCCACAGGTTCTGTTCGGTTTTTGAACCTTTCAATTCCATAAACAAGCCCTCCCTCACATTTATTTGCATCATTGAGACTATACATAGAATAACAGATTTTACGGTCTGATATAAACCGTAATTATTCCAATTCCGCGCTAAATGGAACATAAGTAGGAATAAAGCCATCGAACAGCGAAAGACTTACCTAAATATTGGCCTTCCACAGCCTGATCCCGCTTAAACGGCCTTGAAAGGAATGATTCATCTGCAAAAAAGAACCTGTGTGGTCAGAAGTATCGAAGAAACCCGAGTGTGCAGCCTGGAGTACCCCTTGTCAGCCGTGGGGGCCGAAAGCATCCAGGATTTTATAGTGATAAGCCCGGACTTGTGTCATGTCGCCTATATCGCCCAGCTGCAGCGTTCGCAAATGGTGGTTTTGGACGGAAACCCTCAGCTGGAATTTGACGAGATTATCAAGGGCAGCCTGGTATTCAGTCCGGACAGCAAGCGCCTGGCTTACGTGGGCAGCAAAAACGGGCAGCAGATGGCGGTCATCGACGGCAAAGCCAAAAAAGGCTATGAGGGCATATTATCCGACAGCCTGGTATTTACCCCCGACAGCAGGCGGCTGGCTTATTCCGCTCAGAACGAGGGCCAACAGATGGTTATAATAGATGGCCGCAGCCGCAGAAAATATCAGGGCATTCTCGCTGCCAGCCTGCAGTTTTCACCGGATGGAAAGCACCACGCCTATGCAGCCTGCAAAAATGGTTCGTGGCTGGTAGTTGAGGATGGCAAGGAACACCAGGCTTATCAAGGCATTTCTGTGGGAACCCTGAGCTTCAGTCCTGACAGCAGCCGGCTGGCTTATGCGGCCAAAAAGGACTACCGCTGGATAGTGGTTTGCGATGGCCGGGAAGGAGAACCCTATAGCGCCGTGGGAGGAGGCTCCCTGATCTTCAGTTCCGACAGCCGGCATCTGGCCTACGCGGTCTTGATCGGCAACCAGCCCGCAACGGTTGAAGGCAAATATACCACTTCTAAAAACAGTAAACAATTGGTCGTTGCCGATGGCATTGAAGGAAAGCAGTATGACGCCGTGGGAGGGGATAGCCTGATCTACAGCGCTGATGGCAGTATACTGGCATATGCGGCCATGCAGGCACAGAAAGTCCTGGTGGTAAGCAACGGCGAAGAAGGGCCGCGTTTTGACGGCATTGGCAAGGCCACCCTGGTATTCAGCCCGGAGGGGCGTCATATGGCTTATATAGTGCGTGAAAAGCAGCGCTGGTGTGCAGTTGTAGACGGGATACAGGGCAAGTTTTATGATACCTTCCTGGAAGGAGGGGTGGTATTCAGCCCGGATGGACAGCACTGGGCCTATGCGGTGCAGAATGAAGGCAAGGCATTCGTGGTCAGGGATGGTGAGGAAGGCAATTATTACGATGCCGTGGTCGGCGACAGCCTGGCCTTTAGCCCCGATTCCCAGCACCTGGTGTACACAGCCCAAAACGGAGATCAACAGTTCGTGGTTTTCGACGCAGATGAAGGCCAGGACTATAACCTCCTGTATACCACACAGGAGCGGGGGATTGTATTTCTATCCAACGACCGCATCCAGTATCTGACCTTGATGCCCAGCGGGGAGTTCCGCCTGGTTCAGGAAGAGGTGCTGGTTTATTAAAATACCGAAATATTCGTAGTGATAATAACCCGCCATGGGATATAATATTATTTAAGGAGAGGAGGGATAATCGATGGTCGAAAATACACGGATCGTTTTAAAACCGGAAATGAGTGCCAATTATGAAGGCGAGATCAAGGATGGCAAGCCAAGCGGTCAAGGGACTGCTTATTATCGCAACGGCGGCAAGTATGTAGGTGAGTGGAAAGACGGCCTGCGCCACGGCTATGGCAAAGAGTATTATCCCGATGGAAATCTGCGCTATGACGGAGAATGGGTCAATGGGGTGCGACATGGCATGGGCAAGGCTTATACCGATGATGGCTACATGATCTACCAGGGAGAATGGAAATACGGCAAACCCATTAACTATAAGTACAGCTGGATGATGCCTTAGCATTAAGAAGGGTACTTGACCGGGGCGGGTCGTAGCACTTTGCGGTGTTAATGACTCCGCTCCTTTTGTTTGGGGCAAACGGCGGCCGGGGTCTCTTGATGCGGGCGGCTATGTCGAGGATTACTCCTTTCGGGTTTTTTGGCAGGATGTTGAATAACCGCTTTTAAGCAGCAGGTGAATTCGAGCATGATGGGGAAAGATATGAAAATTTTGCGGGGCCTTAGCGATTATCCGGGAAGTGCGGCGGTGGTACTGGGGGCTCACATCAATGGCCTGGGCATCATCAGGAGCTTGGGCCGGGAGGGCATCCCGCTGATAGCTATTGATCGTCAGGCCATGATGGGGCAGTACTCCCGGTTCAGCACCCGGCATATAGTTTTGGAGGACAACCATCCCCGGGAATTCCTGGAAAGCCTGTGCCGATTGGGAAGCGGACTCGGCCATAAAGCCGTCTTGTATATCACCGATGACAGGTATTTCCGGGTATGCGCCGCGGCAGCGGAAATGCTGGCCGAGCATTTTTATCTTCCTTTCAATACCCGGATGGGGGAAGCCGCTATAGACAAAGCCTATCAATACAGGATCTGCCGGGAAAACCTCATTTCCTGCCCGCTCACTTTCATCGTCACCACAGGTCTTGATGTGGAGAATCTGCTTAAGCAGCGCAATGAGCTGCCTTATCCCCTGATTATCAAGCCGGGCGATCAATCCTGCTCTCTGTCCTTTTCAGCGGGAAAGCGTTTGTACGAGGTGGAAAACCAGCACAAACTTCTGGAGTTGGCCCCTTTGATAGAGAAAAACCTGCCTCTGCTGGTATGTGAGGTAATACCGGGCGAGCCCCGGGCATTATGGGCCTACAATGCCTACTGCCATCAGCCCGGGGAGGTTGTGGCAGGCTGGACCGCTCAGAAGCTCAGCCAGCGCCCCTACCGGCACGGCAGCTTCACCATTATGCGCAGCGTTCATAACCCCGAAGTGGCCGAAGCGGGGAAAGCCGCCTTGCGGGCCCTGCAAATCCAAGGGCCGGCCGAGGTGGAGTTCAAATGGAATCGGCAGCGGGGGTGTTTTCAATATATAGAGACCAACCCCCGGCACATACAGTACAATGGTCTGGGAAGGCTGGCCGGTGTCGACCTGGTCTTGGCCCATTATTATGCGGCTGTGGGCGATGAGGATAAACTCCGCAAATGGGCGGGTATGCAGCAATCCGGAGAGGCCTTCATGGTTCTGGCCGGACAGGAAATGGCCAATGTGGTGCAGCTGCCCGGGCGCATGCAGCGCAGCAAACAGCTGTTCAGCTGTATTTTTAAACCGCGGCGCATGTGGGCTATTCATGATTGGGAAGATCTGGGGCCTTCGCTGTATTATCTGCAATATCTTTTGAAAAAGGGCTGGAGAAAAAATACCGGGCAGGGTTGATTAAAGGAAGCGCCCACCGGGCGTTAAAACGTATGGCCGGGTTTATTATCAGCGGCCCCATCCACCGACAAGGGCGCCGGGAGGCAAGACCCGCTATAGCTTTTGTATGGCCGCTGCCCGAAGTCGGGCGACAGAACCTCAATACCTCAAGGAGGGCTTAGTTTGCAGATTGCACTACACCCGGTTCTCAAGCAAAACCGTGAAAGTATTGCCGTTGTGGTAGGATCCCATGTTACCGGCCTGGGAATCATCCGAAACCTGGCGCGGGGCGATGTGCCCGTCCTGCTTCTGGATTATGAGGCCAATCCCGGGGCTTATTCACGCCATGTCACTCAGGCCTTGATTTTC
The DNA here is from genome assembly GCF_002316705.1 of Syntrophomonas sp. UBA1041. Classification (NCBI taxonomy): domain Bacteria; kingdom Bacillati; phylum Bacillota; class Clostridia; order Eubacteriales; family Syntrophomonadaceae; genus Syntrophomonas; species Syntrophomonas sp. UBA1041. The sequence goes on along the minus strand of NZ_DCEA01000106.1, from coordinate 17,156 downwards.
GATTACCGCCGGGACTGGGAGCAATTTGTTCCACTGTTATGCGCTATCGGGCGCCAGCTCCCCCAAAAAGCGGTCTTATACCTGACCGACGAGCGCTACTGCCTGCTCTGCGCCCGGGCCTGGCAAGAGCTCAGCCAATACTACCATCTGCCTTTCAACCCGGAAACTATCATGGAAAATGTCAGCAAGGCCAGACAGCTGGAGCTTTGCCGGAGTCACGACATACCTATTCCCTGGGTTTTCAATATAAAAAGCCGGCAGGATTTGGAGAACCTGTCAGACCAGGCTCATGACCTGCCTTACCCTCTGATTATCCGCCCCTTTGACAAATCCGAGTATTTTGATACAGTAGATCCCTTTCGCATCCTGCACCTCTACAACCGTCAGGATTTATCAGACCATCAGACCGTACTGGAGCGTGAACTATCGCATGGCCTGGTGGTTGCGGAATATATACCGGGAGGCCCCCGGGAAAACTGGGGGATGAATGCTTACTGCGACGAAAATTATCAAGTGGTAGCCGCTTATACCCGCACCAAGATAAGCCAGTATCCGTTTCGGGGCGGCACCGCCACCATTATGGAAGCCCCCTTTAACCAGAGGGTATTTGAGCTGGGAGAAAAGATCTGCCAGGCACTGGAAATCATCGGACCGGCTGCCATAGAAGTGAAATACGACCGTCGCGATGATCAATATAAATATGTGGAGACCAATTTCCGCTATCCGCGCAGCGGCTCAATGTCACTGCAGGCCGGGGTTTTGGTGCCCTTGATCCACTATTATCACATCACCGGGCAGCACGACCGGCTTAAAGGGCTCAGGAAAGTGCAGCAGGAAGATTCCGGTTACTATATCGAGGCCCTGTGGGAGTGGATGAATGTGGTGGAGAACCGCCCCCGGGGCGAACATCTCTTAAGGGTTCTGAAAACGTACCTGGTACCTAAACGTACCTGGGCGGTATGGGATTGGCAGGATCCCCGGCCGGGAATGGTATATGGGTGGTGCCTGGCGGGCAAAGCCCTGCATCGCCTGAAATCCAGGTTTTAATGCGATGAGAGCCTATGCCTCGTCAAGCGGCTGCCAATGTGCCGCGCAACCAGCAGGCGTTAAAGCCAATTAGGATCTGGCTGCAAACTGCGGATAAAAACGGGGACGAGTCTGCATCATATAAGTGAGGAAAAACCATGCGCGAATGCTGGCAATCGCGGCCTGATTATTCCATAATGTGATTAGCTGAGGCCAACGCCCGGCCAGGATGACCCGGAGCAACCGCTCTGACAAGTCCGTCAAGCCAATAGCTGGCCGATCATTCTAAACCAAGACTGATAGGCAAAAAACATTTTCGCGACAGAAAGGAGAATTTTAATGGACAATCTGGAAAAGGTCTGGCAGGCTTTTGAAAAGGCGGGGGAGCCGCTGAATTCCAAAGCCGTAGTCGACGTCACCGGGCTGGACAAAAAAGAAGTGGATAAGCTCATCAAAAAACTGAAAGACACCGGCAAATTGGAATCCCCCAAGCGCTGCTTCTATCAGCCCAAAGCCTAAATGGCGTACGGGAGGACGTTTCCCGATACCATCAAAAAACTGCGCCGGCTGAAGCCGGCGCAGTTTGTGGCAGGTAAACTAGATTTTTGAGGCAACGGGTCAGTATAACTAAACGCCGTCGCTAGTCTGGGTAGGGTTCATGGGGCAGCCTTTGCCTCCGCGTCCCAGGCCTTTGCCCTGAGAATCATGAGCCGGGCAGATCTGATCAGCTTGCTCCTGGGTCAAGGTGCCGTTGTTGATCAGCTCCTGCAGAGGGTTCTGTTTTTGCGCTAAGTTAGCCTTCATATAAGCTAAGCGTTCCTCTTTGCTCATGTTTTTGATTTTCTCAAATTCAGCCTGGCGCTGCTGCCAATTAGCCTGCAAGGCTGCCAGGGCGGCATCAGCCTGAGCCTGGGTTATGGCGCCTTGTTTGACAAGTTCCGCCAACCGAGTCTGCAGGGCGGCTTCCCGGCTTTGCTGCTTTTGGGCCCCCAATGCATCTCCAATGGCCTGAGCCTGTTCCTGAGTGATTACCTTATCGGCAACCGCTTTATCCAGGAAACCCTGTCTTGCGGGCTGCTCGTTGCGCAGGGCCTGTCTTTGTTCCGGAGTCAGGTTTTTCATCTGCTCTCTCTGGGCCTGGCGCTGTTCAGCCTGGGTTTTCAGATAGGCGGCTAAGCCATCGGCCTGTTCCCGGGTGAGGACATTGTCGGCCACCAGTTTGTCCAGGACGGTTTGTAAAGCCGCACTCCGCGCAGCCGGATCCGCCTTCACTGTCATTTTCCCGCCTCGACAGGCCGCAAACGGTCCGGACTGAGTATCCGCCGCATCGCTGCCGGCTGCCAGAGCCAATCCGCCCGAGGCCATCAGGAAAATGCCGACAAGTGCAGCTGCCAGCCATCGGTTAAAGCGTTTCTTTTCTTCCATTCCATCCTTCCTTTCCTTAAAAATTGATCATTTTCAAAATGATCACTTGTAGTATATCCGGCTCAGGTGAACAAAAGGTGAACAACAGGTGAAAATTATTTGGCAGGCCTAACACTATTTAGCGGCAGAAGTTTTTGAAATTTAAGCCTGAATAGGCTATAAAATAGGGAAGAGGGCTGTTCACCGAATGTTCACAACCCGATACTACAATAATAATGATGGATGGTCTTAATCATTTGCCAATAGCATTGAAGGGATAATTTTCATGAAAAAAATCCTTATCGCTGACGATGAAACCCGTATCCGCCGCTTGGTGGCCGATTTTCTGCGCAAGGAAGGCTTTGCTCCCCTGGAAGCGGGCGACGGCCGGGAGGCTCTGGAAATTGTCGAAACCCACTGCGATCTGGCCCTGGCTATACTGGACGTGATGATGCCGGAATGCGACGGCTGGACAGTATGCCGCGAAATTCGCAAAGCATCCCATTTGCCGGTGATCATGCTCACCGCCCGCAGCCAGGAATCGGACGAATTGTTCGGATTTGAGCTGGGGGCTGACGAATATATCACCAAGCCTTTCAGCCCGCAGGTTCTGGTGGCCCGCGTGCAGGCCCTGCTGCGGCGCAGCGGGCGGCAGTCCCAAAAAGCCCTTGCCCTGAACGGCCTGGAGATCGATGAGGGCGCCCGTTTGGTAAAGGTTGAGGGGGAGCGTATCCATCTCAGCCCCAAAGAATATGAACTCCTGTTTTATTTGGCCTGCAACCAGGGCATAGCTCTGAGCCGCGATCAAATCCTCAATGCGGTCTGGGATTACAATTTCTTCGGCGATGTGCGCACCGTTGACACCCACATCAAGAAACTGCGTTTGAAACTGGGCGACAAAGGGGACTGCATTCAGACCGTGCGCGGCCTGGGCTACCGCTTCGAGGTTAAACCATGAAAAATTCCATCCAATCCAAACTATTTATCGGACTGGGATTGGTGATCCTGTTCTTTGTGCTGTTCTCCATATTTTTAAACAACAATTATCTGGAAAAGTACTATTTGAATCAGAAGCTGAGTTTGCTGGATTCCACCGCCGGGCTTATCGATAAGCAATATAAAGGCCTTCCCGAAGATATCCTGCTGGCCCTGGAAGGGGCTGAAAACACCGCCAGTGTCAATGTCATCATCCTGGACAGCCGCCTGCAGGTCAAATACCTCTCCCTGTCCAGGCGCAATCCCACGCAGCGCAACGAACTCAGCCTGGCTACCATAGCGGAGCGCTACGATGAGCTGACCGAGTACGGCAGCTTCAACCTGATCACCCGCGACCTCCGCCTCAATGATGATTTTCTGAATCTGGTCTATCTCCTCAACAACCGGGACATTCTGGTCTTGAGCACCCCTCTGGCGGCTATTCAGGCCAATGCCGCGGTGGCCAACCGTTTTTTCCTGTACACCGGGGCGGTCACACTATTGCTGGGCAGCCTGGCGGCATTCCTGTTTGCCCGGCGCTTTACCCAGCCTATTCTGGAAATGAACCGCATCGCCCAGGACATGACCCGCCTCGACTTCAGCCGAAAGGTGGAGGTCAAGAGCCAGGATGAACTGGGGGAACTGGGGCACAGCCTCAATTCCCTGTCCGAGCAGCTCAACCGTTCCATATCAGAACTGCAGGGCGCCAACGCCCGCCTGCAGGAAGAGGTGGAGCGGGAGCGCCAGATAGACGAGATGCGCAAAGAATTCATCTCCAATGTCTCCCATGAGCTGAAAACCCCGATCTCCTTGATACAGGGCTATGCCGAGGGGCTAAAGCTGAATGTGGCCGAAGATGAAAACAGCAAGAATTTCTACTGTGAGGTGATCATGGATGAGGCCGTCAAGATGGATAAACTGGTGCGAGAGCTTTTGGAACTCTCCCAGATGGAATCGGGGGGGTTTAAATTGGAGAAAGCGGAGTTCGACCTGACCGGACTTCTGGAACTGGTAATGGCCAAATACGAACCGCGCCTGGCGGAAATGGGAATCAAGGCCAGTCTGGAATGGGCCCCAACCCTTAAGGTCAATGCCGATATGACTCGCACCGAACAGGTTCTGGTGAATTATATCAACAATGCCTTAAACCACATCAACGGGGAAAAACAACTGCGGATCGGAGTTGTGCCCAGAGGGGACAAATACCGGGTTACGGTTTTCAATTCAGGTCCTGATATACCCGAGGAGGCTCTTCCCAAGCTGTTCACCAGCTTCTATAAAGTGGATAAAGCCCGCACCCGCGCCTATGGCGGCACCGGCCTGGGACTGGCGGTGGTCAGGGCTATTCAAGAACTCGACCACAATCTCTACGGGGTGGAAAACCAGCCCGGCGGAGTGCAATTCTGGTTCGAACTTGATCCCGCCTAAAGAAACGGCCCCATATCCTGCCATGATTGCCATTCGCTACCCGCGGCAGTTCAAATCGGTATATAATATACATAATATGGATTTGAACGGAGTAGCCAGGCAATTTCCTGTAACCTCCACAATAGTCCAGGAAGGGTGTGGAAGATTTGGCGGTTAAAACACGAACTACGGCCCTGGCCCAGAAAGCCTCACAAGCGCGGGAATTCATCAGTACTCATCCCGGCTCTACGCCGCAAGAGGTCATGGCGGCGGTGAAAATTCATTCTGAAGCCAGTCTGTACCGTCTCTTGCTGGGACTGTCGGGTGACAGCGAGATCTGCCGGGAGGGCGTTTTTTGCGTAAGCCAAGGCGGCCAAAATATCACCATCGACGACATCGAGGATTTCCTGGAAAATGACGGTACTCCCGCGGGCCGGCCGCCATTGGCTGAAAGACTTCTCTACATCTACCATTACCTGGAACAGGCCAGCCGGGACGGGGGCATCCGCTTTGAAACCCTGTGCAAACACTACCGGGAACTTCTGGAGCAGTATTCCCCGGACTTGCCCAAAGACGCCTCTATAAAGCGTTCCCTGCAGAGGGATTTGAGCCGTTTGGAATCATTCGGCATCGCTATCGATCGCCCTTCGGCCGGCAGCCGAAACAAGGCTTACCGCCTTCGCCAGGAATACCTTCCCAAAGTGAGCCTGGAGAGCGCCGCCGCGCTCTATGTGTCCACCTTGCTGCACCGCAATACCCTCTTAGACGATGCGGTAAACTCGGTCAGGATCAACATGGAAAGCGGTTTCTTCAAAGGCATGCCGGAACGGGCCAAACTTTTGAAAGAACGCCTTTATATACTGGGGGACACCCTCAGCCACCCCGAGCAGTTCGGCCAGATTCTGGGCCGGCTGATCAGAGCGGTCAGCGAGTCCTATCGGGTCAAAGTGGAATATGTCAACAATTCCGGGAAAACATCGTCCCGCCTCCTGGAACCCCTGGGGCTGGTGTCTAAACGCAATGTGTGGTATGTGATCGCCAGGCAGGGCAATAAAGCGGAGATCAAAACATTTCGAGTCGATCAGATCCAGCGTCTCACCGGACATGAAAGTGATAAATTCCACTACCCTCAAGATTTCTCGCTGCAGGCTCATATCGGCTCCAGCTGGGGGGTATTCTGCAATGACCCGGTGCAGCGGGTGCGCCTCCGCTTCTCCCCGGAAGTGGCCTCCCGGGTCAAGAAGCTCCGCTACCACCCCAGCCAGGCGATTGTGGAGGAATCAAAAGACGGTTCGGTCGTGGTGCAGTTTGAGGCCTGCGGCCTGATCGAAATGCAGAGCTGGATAATGCAGTGGGGAGATCGGGTGGAGGTTCTGGAACCGGCCCCGCTGAGGAAAAGAGTTCTGGCTCAAGCCCAGCGTATAGCGGAATTATACAGTAAGTGAAACACTGGCTCTGGAATCAGCACTTCTCTGAAGTGTGATACTATCAATAGACCTGTTTACCTGTACCATGAACTTACCGGATTGGTGACAATACCATGTCCGGATTACGGGTTATTACCAGTCTGGAGTATGTTTTGAATAACGCCAGAGGTGCGGAAGCAGGCAACAACATAAAAGGAGGCTCTTTGGTTGGAAGAACAGCATTATGATTTTTACCAATCCATCCGCAACAAGATCCACTCCTGGATGCAGACTGAGGAGGGAAAGAACAACCGCTGGGCTGATTACATCCTGGCGGTACCCGACCTTTTCCACCTCCTGGTCAAACTGGCTCTGGATCCGGAAGTTCCCGACAAACACAAGGCCAAGCTGGGACTGGGCCTGGCCTATTTCATCAGCCCTATCGACCTTCTGCCCGAAGCTCTTTTGGGCCCTTTAGGACTGGCGGACGACCTGGTGGTAGCAGCCTATATTTTGAACAACATGCTCAACGAGACCGACCCGGAGCTGGTTAAGAAGCACTGGGCCGGGGATCAGGATGTTCTCAGGCTGGTGCAGCAGATCATCGACTCGGCCGATGAAATGATCGGCAGCCGGCTGATAAACAAAATAAGAGCCATGTTCCAACAATAATACTCGATATTCGTTAAAACCTGCAGAAAAGGGGAGAGGGCGTGAAGGCTGTTGCTGAGTGCAGTGCGCCCATAAGCATAATATAAAAAACCGGACGCGGGAACAGACACCAGGCAGTGATGCCAGAGCGGCACACTGCAGTGACAGTCGATATGAGGCAAATAGTGCAACAGGCAGGGCCGATCCTTTGACCGGCCCTCTATTTTAAAATTCAACTCAAATATCTTATTTAAAACTCAGGCAGGTTATCCAGATTGTTGGCCTCAGTCCCGTCAGGTTCGCTGCGGATAAATTGCATGCCGCTGTCCCGGTCCACCACATCGATATTCTTGATCTGCCCCTTTTTCCCCATCGCCACGGTCTGCTGAAAATCCAGCTCCCGTCCGTCCGACAATTTAAACCTGTTCAATCGTCCCTGTTCATCATGCCTTACTTCCACGATCTCAAGCTGTTCCATGATAAACACCTCCTTGTATTAGCTTGAAGCAAAAAGCAAAAATTATTAGTGCAAATTTATCAAATTAAGGCGATGCTTTAATAATCGCGCTTGAGGCCGACCGGCCCGGACTCCTGCCTATTGAGCCCAAGGAAATGGCCAACTCCGGTTGATGCCGCAACGCCTCTCCCCTTATTTACGTAAAGATTGCATAAAAAAGATGCAATCGAGGGTTAATCCGCTCAGAACGGAGAAAATAAAACCGTGCCCGGGGTTTCAAAGCATTTAACAGCGGCCCCGTTATCGACCCACAACGACCACTAGAACAGGTCGGAATAGCAGATTTATAAGGAGGCGACCAGAGAGATGTTAGCTGTTGGCAAACCGGCGCCTGATTTTACGGCACCCGCCTATCATCAGGGCAAGATCAAGAAAATCAGCCTTTCCGATTTGAAAGGCAAATGGGTTTCACTGTGGTTCTATCCCGCTGATTTCACCTTCGTCTGAGCCACAGAGCTTTCAGCAGTTGCTGAAAAGTATCCCGAGTTCCAGGCACTGGGCGTTGAAGTACTGTCCTGCAGCGTAGACAGTGTTTTTGCCCATAAGATGTGGAACGACCACGAACTGTCCAAGATGATAAATGGCGACATACCCTATCCCATGCTCTCCGACCAGGATGGCAGCATAGGCAGGAACTACGGCATTTATGAGCCGGCCAAAGGGGTGGATAGCAGGGCTGGCTTCATCATCGATCCTGACGGCAATATTCAGGGGTTTGAAGCGCTCATTCCGGCGGTGGGCAGGAATGTCAGCGAGAACCTGCGGCAGATTCAGGCCTTTCAATTGGTGCGCCAATCGGGGGGCAAGGAGACCGCTCCGGCCGGCTGGAGGCCGGGCAAACAGACCCTCAAGCCCGGGACAGAACTGGTCGGCAATGTGTGGAGGATATGGCAGGTGAGTGAGGCTTTCACCGATGTTCCAATCAACCCGAGCGGACCCATGCAATAATCTGCAACTGAATATAGCGCAGTTTCAAATCCCCATCACGGCCGAAAGACCGGATGGGGATTTGCATATATATGAACTGTGAACTGTCAAACCGTGTGCCTGGTTCTTCTCTTCGCCGCCAGGAGCACAGTCAACACTATCAACAGCATGGCTCCCCCGATGATGTAAAACTCTTGCGCAGAAATGCCCTGCACCCGTCCGGGAAAACCCTGGCCAGCTTCTCCGCCCGGCCCGGGCCTCTGACCGGCCTCTGCGTCCTGCTGTCCCAGGCCCATAGCGGGGTCGCGCTGTCTCATCCCTTCGGGAGGCTGTGGCCTTTCCCCGGCAGTCCGTTGTCTTCCGGCATTACCGGCATCCTGCGGCCCGGACTTCATGCCGCCGCTCTGGCTCTGAGTGTCTCCCGCAGCGGGCAGTTGGCCGCTGAGCTGCTGGTTGACATTGTCGATGCGTTCCGCGATGAATCGCATCAAACCGATGCTGTTGCCGCCTTGCGTCATTCCATCCATTGCTTTGCGGTTCATCCCGGCCGCCTCATTCTGCGCGGCCGGAGCAGCCTGGTTGGCGTCCGCCGATTCTTGTGCTTCAGCTGACTTTACGGCCGGCGCTGTGCTTGCGGCTTCGCCTGCTGCTGCCCTGCCATCTGCGCCGGCCAATCCATCTGAAGCCCCACTCTCGACCCCGCCTGCTGTATTTGCTGCTCCTTGCGGGGCCGCACCAGCCGCTCCGCCGGGTGTTCGCATCTCTTCACCGGTATCCGCCGCCCCCTGGGCTAGGGCCTGTTCGAACTGCTCCATGGTGGTGAATTTGGTGGGGTCCTGTTCCAGATAAGGCCTGATCATGGCCGCCACCCTGGCGATCTCGGCCTCCATCTTTTCCGCCGCGAAAGGCCCTGCGATAAACTCCTCAATATACTGATGATAGCGTTGCATGTATTCCGGTATCTCCAGGAGTCTGCCCAACAAGGGCCTCTGCTCCAGAGTGGTGCCCGTGACCGGAGTATCGATATACAGCGAAGTCGTCCCCTGGGCGCCCGTTCCCATTCCAAAACCGCCGAAGGACATATTATAATCCCAGGGCAGGATGGAAAAGACCCCATTCTCTTCATAAAGGTAATAGTTGTGTTTGAGATTGCCCTGATAGCTGTCCATATTGACCAGGACCGTATTCACCGCAAAATAGCGCAGTATCTCATCCACATTCAAATATGCCTCCAGATCCTGTCCCTGGCTCAGAGCCCGGAGCATGGCAAGCAAGGCCTCATCAGCGCCGTTCTTTTTGTCGATTGCGGCCACAATGCCGCTGTAAGACGACATATCGTCATCAACATATACCAGGTCGCTGCCCGTACCTTCGGGCTTGTAGAGATTGCCCGCCGCGCTGCCATAATAGCGCTGCAAAAACGGTTCCTCGATGCCTTCCACCGCTAAATACAGCCCGATCGGCTGGCCGTTCACATAGACATTGGCGTAACTGTAGGCCGGGGTGGGGACCCCCATCTCCTCCATCAGGCCGTAAGAGAGATATTCCCGCATAAAAGAGGGATCGCTGAAAGAATTATTGAGGTTCAGTTTGGTCAGTCCAAACAGAGTCTGCCCGTCTATATACTGATCCAGGTCCACCTTGAAACTGAAGCGCTGCGAATCGCTGCGGGCCACCGAGCTGAGGCTGGAATTGCCTTTGACTCGGAAGCCGACGTGCGCCATTGTCTCGCCGTCAACCGTTATAGCCGCTTCCTTATATTCCTCCTCGGTCGGGTTCTCCATCATATCGGCGAAATCAGCCGCTTCCAGAGTGATGTATATATCCGTGACCCGGTCTGAGGCGAATAGCTTTTCCACATATTCCAGACTTGCATTCCGGGTCTGCACAGCCGCGGGAGAGCCGTCATCAGAACCTGGAGCCAGTCCGTAGCCGGCGGCCACAATGAGACCGATGCCTACCAACACCATAACCGCCAACAACCCGGTGAAATTTCTATCCATGCCAACACCCCCGCTGCAACTGGTACCGATCCCGGACTAGAAACAGGCCTCCCCGTTGCGACAGATACCGGTACCGGTTGGAGAACAAGCTCCTCTGACGCCAACAATGCCCATTCCGGCCTGATATACACTCCCGCCGGCCTTTACTTGGGCTATAGATTAAGCATCCCCGCTGGCTCGGATACCGCCTTAAACTTCTCTTGATCGGCACTCCGCCCCGGGGCTCACTAAACCGCCAGCTCGCCATTGTAGCTCACCATTACGATGTCATCCACCCCATTTATGGACGATAGCTCGTGCATGAAATCGGTGTTTTCATCCTTGAGGCGCGTTTCCACGGTCAGCTCGATGCCCCGCCCGCCGCGTACCGCCTTGGATTTAATATTCATGCGCTTGACGAACCGCCCCAGGCTGGACAGCAGTTCTTTTTCCGCTTCGGCATCGCGGCAGTTGACCACGAACATATAGGGGATCTCACGCACCGTCTTATTGGTGAAGATCAAGAGCATCACTCCCACCACCAGGGAGCCGGCGATCCCCAGGAGAAACTGCCCCGCGCCGGTGACGATGCCGGCCGCGATAGCCCAGAAAACGTACACGATATCGACCGGGTCTTTGATGGGGGTCCTGAACCTGACAATGCTCAGGGCGCCGACCATGCCCAGGGAGAGAATGATGTTAGAGGTCACCGCCATGATGATCAGGGTGGTGATCATGGCCATGGCCACCAGGGAGACATTGAAATTGCGGGAATACATCACTCCGTTGAAGGTTTTCTTGTAGATGGTGTAGATGAAAAGCCCCAGGAGAAAGGAGATCAAGAGGCTGACCGCCACGTCCACCAGGGAGAAGCTGGTCACCGCCTGTTCGAGCACGTTATTCTTGAAAATGTCAGTGAAATTAAAGGTATTGCCGTCTGGCATGGTCTGTCCTCCGTTTCGTAAGTTATTAATCGAAGCGCCGGCAGATGGCGTATTTGGACAAGGCCGCCCGCTGCCGGCTGTTCAGCATCAAAAGGTCCGCTATGTGGGCAGGGAGAAACTCATCATATTTAATCTCCAGTATGGAAAGTCCCTCATCCGTCACCCCGGTCAGGGGCAAGGCAGAATTGAGGAAATCCACCGAGCTGAGCCCGGTCACCAGGTTGCTATCCAGGGTGACGCGCACCCTGCCCGGATCCCACTCATAGGCCTCGCGTTCATACTGCACTATGGTCCGGGGCTTAAACAGTCCCGTGGACATTTTACTGTACAGCCGGCGGCACACCATCTCCGGGCGATGCTTGAGGAAGGCGAAATCTCCCGCAAGGATGGCCGCGCATTCCTCCCGGATCAAAGGCGCCGCCTCCTTGTAGCCCAGGCCGTTGTTCTTTACCTTCAGTTCAAGCCTGATCACCGACGCTTCGCGGTCATAGGTGCGGATGCGGAACTTCTCGCGGTAGATGGCCCCCATAAATTTATCCATGAGGGCGTGATTATCGATGTCGTCAAAATACAAGCTCCTGACCACATAGCTGCCGTCCGGCCCGGCGAACCGGTCCCGCCTCATGACATGGGAAAGGCGACTGGATAAGAGCGCCTTATCGAAACTGTTGATGCCAATTTTCAACTCATGGCGGTATTTAGGCAAATGATTCACCACCTTCTCTGAGAAACCATCTGCCGCCGCACGCCCTGATCCCGGCACGGGGCTGTCTGAATCACCCGATGGCGAATTCCTTTCCGGGCGGTCTTCAATCTGTGTCGGGACTTCGTCACAGTGACTCGAGCAAAGGTTTCATAATTTTTCTGTTCCAATTGTATTCTGGGAAAGTGAACAAAAGGTGAACACTGGGTGAAATTATTGCTATATCGCCGTCGCAGGATGACAAAAATGGCGGTTGCTGATAAGTATTACTTAATATATTACTTAATATATTAAGTAATATATTAAAATAATAAATGTTATAATTATTACATCAACTACGGAGGTGATAAATAATGCCCACCATTAAACCGGTATCTGATCTCAGGAATTACAATGAGGTTCTGAGGGAATGTCGTGATGGAGAACCAGTTTTTCTAACCAAGAACGGACGAGGCAAATATGTCCTTATGGATATTCAAGATTATGAAAAACAACAGACTATTATTGAACTTCTTTCGAAGTTATCAGAAGCCGAAACTACCATTAAAAATGGCGAAGAGTGGCTGACCTTGAATGATCTTAAGAATCGCCTGGGGGTTTAATATGTGGTTAAAATCAGAATAAACCCGGTAGCGGGCACTGATCTACAAGAGATCAAGGACTTCCTTATGGGAAAAAACCCATCTGCAGCGGTTGAAACCGTACGGTTGATTATCTCAAAGATAGAAGCATTGACGGATTTCCCAGAGATGGGATCTCCGCTGGCGCCACGGATCAAGCAACCCAGCAGATATCGCTACGTAATATGTGAACAATATCTGATATTTTATATATTCGAAGATAACATCGTGTCAGTTCAGAGAGTACTACACGCTAAACGGAATATCGCTTCTTTGCTGCTAGACGGCCAGGAAGAGTCATAAAGTACGCTTCCCTTAAGCAGTATCCTTGTGATTGATTTTTCAGATCCTTCACATTTACCCGTGATGTTAGATGCCGCTTATCATTCTGAGCGCCAGTGAAGAATCTTCCCACGCAACCATGAGATCGCAGAAATACATGGAGGGCATAGAACTTCGTGCCGGGCAAATTGGGGTAATGGTTTACATCAATGGGATGTTCAAGCCTCGACGTTCTGGGTCACCCCCTCAGCCTGATACCGGTATGGAACAAACTGCTAAGAAGCTACGCCATGGAGGCTTTGGAGGCTGAAAAGGCCAAGCATCATGACCACAAGGTCGGAGACCGGCAGCCAGATTGGTTGCACTCGGATTGAAGCCCGAAAGAAATCTACAGCCAGGGGGCTTTATCAACCTCATCGCCGCGTAAAACGGGGAGCAATTTCGAATACAGCGGTTCGGGCACGTTTTTGAGTGGGGTATCGTCAACCCTTAGAACTAAACTGGGTTTTACCCGTGCCTTTTGCGCCAGCTCGTTGGCTGTATAGCCCCGGTTCTTGCGAAGTTCTTTTACGGTTTTGTTGCGGAAACGGAAAGAGAAAAACATTTGGGTTTCCTTTGCGGGGTTTTTATTTAGTATAGCTGTCTCCACGAGCAAAAAGAACACCTATTCAGATGATTAATACAGCGATCCATCAACTTGTAAGGAATGCTTACAAGTTAGGATGTATGGGATTGTTTAAACAATTAGGCAATTCCTAATAGTTCATCATGAGAGCGTGGCAGCTTTGACAGCCTTTTTTCGCGCTACTGTTGGCTATCAGACAGGTTATGGAATGTTGAACGATTCAACTATCTGGAATTGTTGGATATTGAATCAAAGGGAGGGCGAAGAGTGATGTTATACTGGGGGATTAAGTAAGTGGATAGCCAGTTTGAAGATAAGATATTATTTTTAACCATAATTCATAATACACAGTTTCAACACAATTGCAGGGATTTTGTAACTATTTCTGGAAAATTTTACTAAAGTGTGGATTAAGCGCATTTGGATATTTGTGTAAGGAGTGGTCCCCAGGTGCCTGAGAATATAGACGGTTTCAACGAAACCCAATCCTTCAAAGAGGTCCAGAAGGAAGCTAAGAGTTTAAGCAAATGGTTTGAAAGCATAGCTAAGATAAAAGCATCCGATCCCCAGGCTTTAGCCCAATTAGACAAAGCCTTAAAAACCCTTCCCGATGATGCGGATTTCATCCAACTGTATCAAATCTACAAAAACAAGGCTCAAGCCTTTGTTGCCGATGCGCGCCGTTATCGAGCCAACAACATTAAACGCCTGATCTCTGCCTATATCCGGGGACAGGCAGCAGAGCGGCAAAGCTACCCGCGAGTTTATCAAGGGCTGGCGGAACGGTCCGCTGGAGCTGCAATTTCTTAATATAAGTATCAGCAGAATCGAAGGGTGACAACACATTGTCCATCCTTTGAGATATAACTGGGGAAAGGCCTTGTGATGGGTTGGTTTGTTGAATACTGTGCGTCAAATTATTTAGGAGAGGGGGGATAACGGATGTCAGAAGATTATGTAAACGATGATAGGGAGTTTGAGCAGCATGCTGGGGAATCTCAAGAAGATTACGTAAACCGAGGCTTTTTTAAAAAAGCCAAAAAATTTGCTGCTAAGGTTCCGCTTATTTCTGATGCAGTAGCAATGTATAATACGTTGAAAGACAACAAAACACCGATTTGGGCCAAAGCAACCATTACTGCTGCACTTGCTTATTTTATAATGCCAGCAGATGCTATACCAGATATCATAGCTGCAGTAGGATTTGTAGATGATGCCGGGACCATAGCCGCTGCGATGGCCGCCATATCATCAGTGATGACTGATGAACATCGTAAACAAGCAAATGATTGGCTCAACGGAGTCCAATAAACTTAATGAGCATCCATGGTCCCCCTGACATCCATGAACGGTTATTAAGGGAGGATTCTATGAAGTACCTTTCAGAAGATAAAGAGTTTGTAATAGGTCAGTGTGAACGATGTAGATCGGAATTAAAGGTTCCCAAGGATAATCTCGTATCACGTAACGATAGTTTCGACCTGAAAGCGACGGTCCAGTGTCAATGCGGGAGAATCCATAATCTCATTTTAGGCAACAGTAAGACTCTGAAGTGGGCCAACGAAAAGGTAAAATTTGATCCCAATTATGTTTCTTCCAATCAAAGCAATACAGTTTCGTGTCCCCTCTGCAAATCAGTCCAATTATACGCTGGTGACAAAGGGTTCAGCTTAGGTTCGGCAGCAGCCGGCGGGATACTATTTGGACCTGTAGGTTTATTGGGAGGCTTCTTAGGTAGTAAAACAGTAATGATTACTTGCCTCAACTGCGGACATAAATGGGAAGCAGGCAGAATTTAATTGGAGTAAAAATGGCCAAGAAAGATACCCCCGAACTAGATAAACTATTTCAAGAAATAGGTACATATCGCCGAAGCCAGGATTATTCTGAACTTCTAAAATTTATTAAGAAGTTCCCTGAAATCGCGTCCTTCAATGCCATGCTTATCAATATTCAGAAACCAGGCAGCCAATATGTCGCATTAGCATCGGTTTGGAGGGAGAGGTTCGGCAGGCACGTTGTGCCCGGAGGAAGGCCACTTGTTATCCTACGCCCATTTGGGCCGGTAACATATGTTTTTGAACTGGGAGATACGGTAGGCACTAAGCCGTTTCCGCCTGAATTATTGAACCCATTCAGAGTAGAAGGGAGAATTAGCACTGTTGATTATAACAACCTATTAAACAGCCTTATCAACTACGGTATTGCCTATTATAAATCAGACCACGGGTCAGCTAGCGCGGGATTTATACAGACCAATCGAAACCCGGAACAGCAGACTGTAGTTAAATCGAACAAGGTGTATTGGATCAAGGTGCTCTTCAACATGGTTTTAAATAGAAACCATCCAATAGAAACTAAATTTGCCACGATAGTACATGAATTAGGGCATCTATTTTGCGGACATCTAGGAAGTCCTAGCGATAAATGGTGGACTGGCAGACCAATGCTACATAAAGATGTTAAGGAATTTGAAGCCGAAAGTGTTTGCTGGTTGGTGTGCGAAAGGATGGGGATACACAATCCGTCAGCAGAATACCTGAACGGATATCTAGGCAATAACGAAGAAATCCCCGATATTAGTATTGAGACTGTTCTGAAAGCTGTTAATATGGTTGAAACTATGATTAAGGGAACCAGCGTCACAAAGAAAGAGATTATAGAAAAAACGGCCACTGTGAACAACGGTATTAAGAAATTCAAAAGAAGCAGATAGGTGATTGACAATTGGCTAACGAAAACCTAACCACCGCCAACGATTAAGAGAACGTTTTACAAACAGGGAGCAAGCTCTTCTTCTTTGCTTTATTTCTATTTTGCCAAAAACACGTGGTTGCATTGGCTCTGGCATAGATAACGGGTACCTTTTGGCACATCTTCCCAATACTTATCAGGAAATTCTGCAGGAGGCCCGTAACGAAAAGGAGAAATTGACCAGCCGGAAACGCCGGAAAACAATCAGGGTGCAGCAGTCCCTGATTTTACTGGAGAAGATGATTTTCCCAAAAGCATCATGATGGGTCCTAGTGCGAAGTTATCTTCGGCAGTTGTTACAATTGTTTTCTTATTCGGATTCGTTCCTTTTCTACAATCCAAAGGTCACCAATAACAAACATGTTTAAATTTGGAATTAATTGTTCAATTGCTTCTATGATTGAGCCCTTATTGAGAACACCAATTCTGATAACAATAATTCCCTCGGTAGTTCCTGGTGGATAATTTACAATGTTAGAAAACCCAACGTCCAACGTTATCAGTATCCTATTTTCTTGCCGGCAATGAACGGCGAGAGCAGGATCAGGACAACCTTGGATCCCTTCTGAATAGACAGTTTCAGCATTATGGCCATTGTTTTCAAGCATCAATGCTGCTTCAATTGGGAGATTTTCATCAATCTTGAATTTCATCAATATCCCCCTAGATTGCGATAACCTGTTCCTTGGTCAACATTGCAGCATAAGCTAGCGCGGCATTAATATCTTCAACCGTTAGAGAGGGGTAGCTTTTTAGTATCTCATCTTTATCTAATCCCGCAGCCAGATTGTCGAGAATAATGGAAACCATTATGCGGGTACCGGAAATACAAGCTTGCCCATGGCATACTTCTGGATTAACAGTAATTCGCTCTGTTAAATGCATTTGAGATCACCTCCACTGCCTCTTTCATTATTTTACACCAAATGAGAT
>NZ_DCEA01000098.1:0-4373 GCF_002316705.1 Syntrophomonas sp. UBA1041 | reverse complement strand
TCCGCTTCGCTGGCCAGGGCCAGACCCGGCTGTAGCAACACTGCCACCAGGCTTAAAAACCCGCCCAGGAACAACTTTTTCATTCTTTGTCTTAAATCATGATACACTTTTTCTAAACCTTCTTTCCTTATGGGTGATAATTGACATTCTCCAGAGCATTACAGTTTGTGATCAGTATTATGGCTGTACCAACCCTCTGGAATCCGGCTCAACAGCCATAGGTGACCTAAAGGCTGTTTTTTACCCAACAGCCGTGTTCATGGTCAAATGAATATTCTTCCGCGGCACCCCTCCTCATACCAGATGCTATCACAGCACTGTATAAATTATTTTTAGACGCCATCACTTGATTACCACTTCGTTCATAAATGATCTCCTCTCAATATTAAAGGGGATGTATTAATAAAAGGCTAAATCCGGTTGGTTCTGCGCCAAATTTTTAGTTTTTCAGCCTCTTTAATCAATTGGTCTCTAAAATCTGGATGGGCGATGTTAATTAAGCCTGCGGCCCTTTCCCAGGTAGGCTTGCCTTTTAGATTGAATGTTCCAAATTCCGTGATTATATAAGAAGCAACCGAGCGAGGAACGCTCACTATAGTGCCAGGACCCAACCCCGGGGTGATCCGGGATGAAATTGTTCCGTCAGGATTTTTCATGGTAGAGCTCAGGGCAATAATCGGCTTGCCGTTTTTTGATCTGAAGGCTCCGTAAATATAGTCCAATTGCCCGCCGGTACCGGATATCTGGCGTCCGGCTGATGCTTCGGAGCCCACCTGCCCGTATAAATCCACTTCCAAACAGTTGTTAATAGCCACAAAGTTATCCTGCTGGGCAATTATGAACGGGTTGTTGCAATAACTCACCGGATAGCTGGCACAAACCGGATTGTGGTCTAAAAAGTTATAGAGTTTTTCAGTTCCCATAGCAAACGCATAAGCGATTTTTCCTACATCCAGTTGCTTCCTCTTACCGGTTATCTTGCCTGCCTCATACATGTCCACAAAGGAATCGACCAGCATTTCGGTGTGGACCCCCAGATCCTTTAAATCGGACTGGGCGATCAGGGCTCCCACAGTGTTGGGCATAGCTCCGATACCCAGCTGAATGCAGGCCCCGTCGCTCATCTCTTCCATAACCAGGTTGGCTATTTTGATATCAACCTCGCTTACCGGCAGTTCGGGCAGGGTTCCTAAAGGGGGATTGGTGCTGCTTTCCACAATGTAGTCAACATCGGAGATATGGATACCTTCATTACTGCCTCCCAAGCAGATGGGGCTGGATCTGTTCACTTCCACAACCACAACTTTGGCTTTTTGGGTGGTGTATGAAGCTGTGGAATTAGACGTGCTGAAATTAAAAAAACCGTGACTGTCCATGGAGGCAACGGGCTGAAAGGTTACATCTATATTCCGCATGGCGATCAACATCTCTGCTTCGCCATAATTGAAGGGAATATAGTAGCACAGATTCTGGTCCGTAAGTTTTCTGGATATGCCTGAAAGGTGCCAATCGTGTAAAATGAAGTGCTTCCTTTCAGGATCGACTTTGACGACTTCTGGTACCATCATGATGGTGGTAGTTGTAATGTTGACGTCAGTCAGTTCATCCTTGCGTCCGGCCAGCGCGGCGTCGCAATCTCGGGGCTGTTGCACGAATTCACCGTATTGCACCCAATCGCCCGACTTAACCAGCCTGGCTGCCTGGTCGGCAGTGATCAGTTTACTGTTATACTCTTCAGCTAAATTCATTATTAATTCACTTCCTTAAAGTCTTATTGTGTGGGCGCATTAATCAGGGAATAACAAAGATAACCTGTAATAGGCCGGTATCTTCATTCTAAAGTGCAATTATTATGCCACCATGGCTCAGTATAACGATCTGCTAAAAAATCTTTGTTCATTGGCGAATAAATTAATTTATATCACAGAGTAATTTATGTTTTGCCGAAACCCGCCACAAAGCAGATGTATTTTATACAGGACAACTTCCAGGATATCGGACGGTAAACAGATTTCTTATGGATTATAGGAAGTTAACCTGATTAACGATTTCCTTCTGCCTGATAATTTCTTCAAGTTCTGTCTGCAAAGTCTCATCACGAATGAGTTCCACTCGAGATACCACCAAGCCGTCCTTATTAAGACCACGCCAGTTTATGATAAAGCCAGCCACCAAAGCATACATAAATTTCCCGGTGCCGCAGCAGGAGGTGTCAATCTCGCCATAACCGACAATGTATAATACTTCCCGCCCGTGGAACGGCAAACGCACCTCCTGCGTGTGGGCGTAGTGCCCGCTAATGGTCTTGTAATCCTGATTAAGAATCTCATGCTTGTAGTCTGCAATCATTTTTAACGCTCCTTTGTCAGGTGGGGGCTCAAACAGGCCCTCATCCGCCTCTAAACAAACAGCCTTTTACCCGGCACTTTTATAAATTGCGGAATATTGCAGGTTCTCCGCTGTTTGGCTTCGTTGCCGATTTTTTAGTGAAAGGCAGGATGTCAGAGGCCTACCGTGGTTGTGAGATCAGAATAATGCAAATAACATACCAACATACATAAAAAGATGAGCAATCAACACTTTCGAAACCCCGGTAAATATCCGGAAAACCGAGAGAAATAAATTATTGTGCATCACAGTTTAGCCCGGGCCGATGTACAGTATAGCGGACATCTTCCCTACAATCGGAGATACATTTTCCAAATGCAAACTGCGGGCATCTGTATTAAATTGAAGCGGCTAAAGTAAGCTCAAGCCCAATATATACAACTTTATTGCTTGCAGCCCAAGCTGTATATCAGTTGGCATGGAATTTGCGTTAAGACAGCATTAAATGAAGTTACAGAGTAATGGGGCTCCCCTGGGTTCTTCAAAAGACATAATGGGATATGACGGGCTTAGCAACCATTGCATATAAAAATAGGGCTGTCACAGCATTAACTTCGCGCAAAACTATTGATCCTATCCTGCATCGGGTGTAGTTGTAGAAAACAAAAAGAAATGAGGGGCAACCAATGGCTGAAAACTTTAACCTGGTTCAAAGCATGAGTGTAAGCAAGCTTAAAAATGGCAATTTACATTCTCAATGTTATCATTTGAGCACCTTTGAAGAGGCCTCAGCCTGGGTTTCCACGGATACCCGGGAATTGCGGATAATCGGGGCCGGCCTGGAGATTTACCGCTCGCTCCACGAAAAGACCGGCTATTCGGAATTCCCGCAATTAGTGGGAATGGAAGCCTATGTGCATAGTGGCAGGAAGATTAAGGATAAGATCGGGCCCGATCATCCAATGGCCCAAAATCTGTTGGTAGAATGCGTGAAGGGCATCATTCAGGTTGAATCTTTCATTTATGCGGAGCGCGGTTATCCGGACCTGAGTTCTTATGTGGATTACTGGTGCGCTCTTAATGACAATACCTGTTATACCTTTACTCACCGCAAGGACGGGCCGTCTTTGTGGTCAGTCAATCCTCGCGACTATAACCTGTTTAATCGCAGCCGGGTAATACACGGGCATAAGAACAATCATAAAAAGATGCTATATGGCACATTTATCGATACATATCACGAGATAAATATCCACCTGACATTAGACCCCGGTAATGTTGTCTTGGATGTGAGCGCGGATTTTATCCGCATGCCCGGTGAGATCTGTAAAAACAGCGCGATAAGATTGCAGGATTTAGTAGGCCACAACCTGACGGAAATGAACAAGCAGCAAATCAGACTCCTGATTGGCGGATCGGAAGGCTGCTCTCATCTGCTCGAAATTGTCAACGATGCCATTCGAAGTATGAATTATTCAAATAAATGAAAACTATCCGGCATATGCTGATAGCTTCGCCAGGGCATACTTTTAAACCGGCAAGACAAAATGGATGGCTTATTGGGCACAATAATTGCCTATTAAAAATTAATATTGAAAAGAGGCAGGTGAAATAATATGGCGATTAATGAGCTGGAACGTTTTATTAAACGAATTAAATCCTTGCTTGATGAAAAATCCGAGTGGCCCCGCATCCTGGAAGAAGGACGGAATAGTTTGCATGAACTGATCAGCAGTCCGGAATGGTTTCGTTCCATGATGACCCGGCTGGTATTGGACGAACAATTTTTAAAGCTGCAGCGGCAGACGATTGATATTAATAGTATTCAATTATACATCAGCCCTGATAAGGGGTTCTCCATTCGGGCATATATATGGGAACCCGGCCAGGTTTACCCGGTTCATGACCATGGAGTATGGGACATATTCGGGCCCATAATTCATCAAATCAAGGAAAGAAAGTTTGAACGGATGGATGACGGCATGAATCCGCCCTATGCGGAAGTGAGGCAAATTTCTGACACTATTCTTTCTCCAGGTGAAACA
>NZ_DCEA01000089.1:12939-20408 GCF_002316705.1 Syntrophomonas sp. UBA1041 | reverse complement strand
GCTCTAATTGACGCGGTAAAAGCAAACCTGAAGGAGGTGGTAGCATGATTGCGCTGAAATATATCAACAAAAATGCGGCGACGATTGCCGCCATCCGCGACTACAACAACATGCGGTTTATCATCAACAACACTCCAGAGGAAATAAAGAGTGTGTACGAAGAAATGATTGCGCCCAGAACCCCCAAGCTATCCAGTATGCCGTCCGCAAGGAATCCGCAGGCTGGAGCCGACAAACTGGCGGCGCAGATTGACAAGCTGGACATCCTGCGGGAACGCTACAGCCAGGCGATAGAGTATATGGCATGGTTCGAGCCTGCCTGGTCAAGCTTGACGGACACTGAGCAGCACATCCTATCTGAATTCTACATGGGTGACAACCAGAAGTCCGGCGCAACCTACCGTCTGATGAGTGAACTCAGCTACAGCGAAAGCCATATCGAGCGGCTGCGGAGCAACGCGCTTAACCACCTGCGCAGTATGCTGTTCGGATAAAGATGAGGGAATTCTGAGGGAGTGTTTGCTTAAGGGCACTGTATAATAATAGTATCGGAAGCCACATCGAGAGCCTTCGTAGGGTCATATCTGCGAGGGCTTTTTGTATGCCTATAACGAGGTGATCACTAATGCCCTTTAAGCCCAAGCGGCCGTGTTCCTACCCTGGCTGTCCAAAGCTGACGTACGGAAGGTTTTGCGAGGAGCACACCAAAGAAGAGACAAAACGATATGAACGCAATCAGCGCGACCCCGCCATGAAGAAACGCTACAACAGGACTTGGAAGCGCATTCGCGACCGGTATATAAATGAGCATCCCCTTTGCGAAAGGTGTCAGAAGGAAGGCAAATTGACACCAGCTGAGGAGGTGCACCATGTTGTACCGCTTTCAAGGGGTGGAACCCATACAGCGGATAATCTCATGGCGTTATGCACTAGCTGCCATTCGAGAATAACTGCAAAAGAAGGCGGCCGGTGGGGTTAAAGAGATACGTGCGCTGTTAGGAACGGCATCCTTACTTCATGTATCGCTTCAGTTCTTCATAGAAGTTTTCGCGGGTACCCGCAAGTATAACGACGACGGTTTCGTCCTCTTCCTCAATAATGGTATAGGCAAGTTCGTAGTTGGTTTTGTTATGGAAAATGTCGCAGCAATATATGCCGGAAAGATCACCGGTTTTGGGATCACCACAATAGGGATCCAATTGAATCTGATCAATGGCTGCTCGGAATTTCTCTTTTAGCTTTTTAAGATAGCGAGCGGCGGGAGGCAGAATGACTAATTTGGTCATCAGTCTGCCTCCGAGCCAAAAACATCTTCATAAGTTTTGCTTGATGCTTGGCCCTGAGCAGCAAGACGGGCTTCATCAAGCAAGCGTTCCACAGCGGGACAGATTTGGCGGCGGGTTTCCTTAAACTTATCCAGCAGTTCTTGTCCTGAAAGACCCTGGGCTATTAAATCGGCCAGGATTTGTTCGTCAAATTCTCCGCCGCTTTCCCGAACGGGACGGATGACGATGGCATTGTTTTGGACATAGCATTCCACTTCCTTGTCAATGCCGACGCTGTTATAAAACTCAATCGGTATGGTTATCTGACGTTTCTGAGATACCGAGATACGTTTCTTTATCATAGGATTTTCTCCTTTGGTTTTAACTTGCGGCACTAGTATTCCTCCTTTGGTAGTATATGCTGATCCAACAGAAAATATACAAAGAATCTTTGATTAAATACTATCAAAGAAACAAAGAAAACTCAAGGGTAGGGGGGCAAAATCTCTACAGCCCTGCCCTGGAGAACGGGCGGCCCCCTTCGCGCGCAAAAATCACGGTTCAAACGGGGGATTAAACCCTGCCACAGCAAGGAGGTGAAGGCTTGTGGCAAAAGACGGAACCAATAGGGGCGGTCGCAGGGTCCGCGCCGGTGACAAGCCGCTGCCCCTGGCTGACAAAATCTCGGCCGGGAAGGCCGCAAAAGTTTTAGCAGCCCCGGACCTGCATCCCGAGTCGATGCTTTTAACAGCACCTCAGCCCTTAGGGCTGTCAAGGCCGCCGGTCCTTCATGGAAAGTATAATCAACAGCTTTGTATTGAAATTCTATGTAATCAGGTGATTTTGGGATATAGACTCTAATAATAGGGGGTTAAACCGGTTGGCCACATATTCCAACATGATTAGGTATAGGGCGCTAATCCATCCCTCAGTGTCCGCATAAAGCTGCTGGGCTTCACTGTCACCAAGGGTTATCCCGCAAGTTTTGTAATATGCCATGATTTCATTTGGCAGAAGCTCGAAGGTTTCCTTGGATATATAATGCAGATAACCTTTCAGGGCAAGTTCTTCAAGTCTTTGGAATTTCGCAATGCGCGTGATCAGGACGATATGCAGATGGTCAATTTTCTTTTCTGCAAGAATCTCAATAAAGCTGTTGACAGCGGGACTATTGATATGGTGATAGTCGTCGACTACTAAAACAGTTTTATCCGGCAGCTTAATATCCTTAATTAATTTAATTGCTTCCTGCATTGATACGGTGTCATTCGGGAAACGGAGATGGACAGGGCTTTGGGAACGGTCATCGTCCAATTCGCGGAACAGTTTGGCGAAGCCGTTCCAAAAGCTTGCGGTTGAGCTTTCATAAACCATTTGCCACAGCATATCCACTCCGGCGTTTCTTAAATACTCCCTTACGGAAGTAGTTTTGCCATAGCCCATGGGCGCTTCGATGATGGTAAGGGGATGGTCAAGAATTCCGTCCAGACTCTTTATTATTCGACTTGGGAAGTATAGGCTTTTCGTGTTATATTGCCTTACTTTGGACACGAACAACACCCCTTCATGCAACGCCTTTAAGATATGCCAATTTTTCTATTTATTATAACATATTTTTCACTACGAGGGCTTTTGTTGACAAAAGGGGCGCAAACTTCAGGTGGTGGGAGAGCCACACTACCTGCTCCAGATACTAAAAAGATATTGAAGCTGTTCAAGGAATAAGCCGAGTGTGGGGAGTGTTCATGCTTCGCATGTTCCGTTGGAGCCGTTGGGTGGGATTTGCTTCCGGTATGCGCCGGGTATCCAACGGAGGACTGGATGCAGCGGTACAAGCGGATAGCGGAATGCTTTACAGGTACTGCCACTTGTTGTATGCTGGCGGCATAAAGTTATTTTTTTCGGCTCAACTATTTTCCCATTATAGACGATGGATTTATATAACCAATATTCTGGATAGGAGGTGCACCGCGATAAAAAAGCTCAAAGCCCTCAAGCGCGGGCGAGTCAACCGCGCTTTGGAAAGCATCTTCGATTATCCAATGACCATCGTGGAGGCCCCTATTGGCTACGGCAAGACCACTGCAGTGCGTGAATTCCTTGCTTTAAAAGGCACTCCTGTCATATGGACTTCCTTTTTATCCGAAGATGACACGGCGTCGTGGTTTTGGGAAAGGCTTGCGGCCGAAATCGGTAAATTTGACCAGGCGGCGGAGATCAGCCTCAAAAAGCTCGGTGTCCCTTCCGACACACCGCAGACAGCGGCGATTATCTCCATCCTCAATGAAATGGATTACAAACCCAATACCACTCTTGTCATCGACGATTTCCACCTTACAAGAAGTATGCGGGTGACCGCGCTTTTCAGGCGCTTTGTAATGGAAATGCCGGACGATTTTCACATTGTAATCTTGACCCGCGATACGACAAATCTTGACATCACCGAGCTTGCCGTAAAAGGGCTGTGCAATGTCGTGTCTCAAAATACGCTGCGCTTTACCAACAGTGAAATTCGGGACTATTGCGCGCTGATGGGCTTTACGACCGGCGAGAACGAGATAAGTAAAATTGGTGATTACACGGGCGGTTGGATTTCACTGATTTATCTTATCATGCTCGGCATGGAACGGGGTATCTCCGTGGGTCGAAACGGCGCTATCAACGAGCTGGTGGAGAAGGTGCTCTATAACGCATACGACGAGCGCATCCAAAGGTTTTTGTTACGGCTTTCCATGATGGACGTCTTCACGGCGGAGCAGTCCGTGTTTGTAACGCAGGAAGAAAAATCGGAGGAAACCCTTAAAAAGCTGCGCCGTGAAAACGCATTTGTTGCCTTCGACGAGGCGGCGGGGGTCTATAAAATCCACAACGTGCTGCTGGATTTCCTTCGGGGTAAGCAGAAGGATAAAGAGGAACGTGCCGCGCTCAATCGGCGGCTTGGCGAATGGCACCTTGCGCGAAGGGAATATAGAACCGCATACGGCTATCTCTGCCGCGCGGGTGAGACGGAACGCATCCTCGCACTGCTGGACAACGCAGATACCATCACCAGCGATGCCGCCACTTTTGACGGCGTCTTAGAGCTGTTTGCCGCATTGCCCCGCGAGACGCTTCTCAAATATCCGCTGGCTTATTTGCAGTATATCGCCATCATTTTGACAAACGGGGATCCCGACGCTTTTCAGGACGGCGTGAGGCGCTTGAATGAGCTGCAGGAGGCTTGCGAGCAAGTCCAAGGCCCCATCCCGCACGGAAGAAACCGCATTCTCGCAGAACTTTATCTCACCCGGATTTTTGCCGTGTTCAATGACGCCAAGGAAATGACCGCTTGTATGAAGGAAGCGCAGCATCTGCTTAACGGGGATATTTCCTTTCTGCAAAAGCGGGAGGCTGAGTTCACCCTGGGCTCTCCCCATCTTCTCTATACCTGTTACAGGGAGCCGGGCAGCCTCAAAGAGCTCACGGAGCTCATGGCATCGGATTTTCCGATTTTTGCCGAGCTGGCCGACGGCTGCGGCACCGGCTGCGACTATGTGGCTCTGGCCGAATACGCGCTAGAAACCGGCGACTGGCAGGCGGCGGAGCTCAATGCCTTCAAAGCCATTTACAAAGCGCAGACCAAGGAACAGGTCGGTCTTATGATCTGCGCTTACCATGCTTTGATCAGGTTGTATCTCCATCAGGGGAAGACCGATGAAGCATTGGAGCTTCTGCGGCAGCTGAGGCAGGATGTGACGCTGGTGAACAACCCCTATTACAACACCGGGCTTGAACTTGTGGAAGGATACGTATACGGCTGTCTCACCCGGCTCGACAGTATCCCCCTGTGGCTGCAAACCGGGGATATGTCCCCCGCGCATTTTTTTTACGAAGGCCTGGGCTTCAACTATATTGTCTACGGCAAGGCGCTACTGCTCGCCAAGAATTTCATCAAGCTCGAAATACTCACTGATGAATTTGCCCGCTGTTTCGACATCTTCCACAACCAGCTCGGCTTTTTACACAATCAGATTTTCAGGGCGGCGGCGCAATATCCGCTTTACGGCATGGAGGCGGGCTGCGCTGCCCTCCGCGAAGCCTTCGGCATGGCGCGGGAGGACCGCATCATCCTGCCCTTCGCCGAGTACGCGCCCGCCGTCATAGACATGGTCAGGCACATCGCCCACAGCGATTCCCGGGACGCATACCTAAAGAAAGTGCTGGAAGCCTGCGGGCAGTATATGGAGAGCCTGAAGCACTCCACCCGAAGCGTAGCTTCCCTGTCGGCAAGGGAATTTGAAATCCTCACCCTGGCTGCAGAAGGCCTCAAGAGGAATGAGATCGCCGAAAAGCTTTATGTTACCGCAGGCACCGTGCAGACCCATCTGCATAATATTTACCTGAAACTGGAGGTTGGCGGCAGGACTGCGGCCATAAAAAAAGCGCAAAAGTTGAAGATTTTTTAATTTTTCATACAAAAATATACCGTTCGGTAGATACCGGGACAAAGAATCATCCTCTATACTTCTCAGTATGGGGGATTTTTTATTCCCACGGATGGGAAGTATGCCGCGGTGCCATGGAGGGCAAGGAGCGGCGAATGCCCGGAAACGTCTTCCAAATTGAAAGGAGGCCTTGCTTGATGAGCAAGATACTCAAGGTCACGCCCAATGATGATTATACCCTGCTGGTGGAATTCGAGCACGGCAACAAGATCATCTTCAATATGCGCGATATCATAAAGACCATACCGTTCAGCAGTCTGGAAGATTTAAGCCGCTTCAAAGACATCACGCTGGAGGAAAAGGCCATATGCTGGCCTGAGCCGATCCCAGACGAAAAAAGCATCTTACCTCTGCGTCTGACGGTGGACAACATGCTGTTCGCAATAAGGGGTTAAGAAGGAGGAAACGATATGAAAGCAAAACGATTATTAAGCGTGATACTCTGTATCTTATTAAATCTGACGCTGCTGCCCATGACGACCCAGGCTGTCAGCCCGAGAGACCTGTTTAAAGATGAAAGCAAGCAAGGAGGATTGACCATCAACTGGTACAGCGCATCAAGATCTTACACTCCCACAACCGCGGTTCCCAGTAATTCCAGCAGGTTTGCTATGCAATTAGATATTGCAGGTTTTAACACTTATGTAGATTATTATGTTATGGTCGACAATTTAAGTAAAGAGAAAACTCTGGAAGCTTATAATAATTTTGACCGCTCCGTTTATCTGGGATCCGAAACTCTGTCGGCCGGTTCATTGGATGCGGATAAATGGGAATCGGCAGATACTTCCCCTCAGACGTCCGATGTTCGGGACTGTTATGTCTGGGGGGAAGTCAGCGGCTATATAAAAATGCCAAGAACAGGTTTTATTGTGGTCAACCCCAGTAAAAAATATAATGTTGATTATGTTCTGAGTTTTTTCGGAATGGACATAGGAAGATGGGGTACGAGCCTTGCTATGAATATATCTAATGTTGTATTAGGAGATACCATTCACGAAAAAGACGAATTCATACCTTTCGCATTTCGTGTCGGCAAGATGCAAACGGATTCCAATAGTTCAAATGAAGCGTTCTCACTTGAAATCTATACCGCGGATGTGGGTCCTTACGGATATGCTTTAGAAGAATCCAAAGCTCTTATTCCTGCCGAGTGTTTTTATTCCCAACTGTCCCTAAAGGATATGCAGAGTTTTTTTGTGTTTAATCCGAACAACTATACTTTAACCCTGGATCCGATACATAAAACCTTCCCCGTCAAGGACTACGAATACGGAATTGTTACCGGCGATGTTAACGATTACAGTGTTGAAACCGCCACCGGTTTTCAGCCCCTGCAGCTGGGGGTAAACTATGTAACGCCGGACAGCGGGACATTAGTAATCCGTAATAAAATATTGAAAACCTGGTATATTTCCGTAGGAACTGCTAATTTAGACAAACCACGAAATATGGCGATCACCCGGCGGACTCCAACTACATGCACGCTGTCCTGGAAAGTCCCGCTGCAAATAGTTCCGGATGACTATAAGATTAAATATGATATATATCGCAGAGAGACCGGCCATAACCCCAAATTCGTCTCTACCTCAACAATGGCAATATCAAATGAATCCGCCCAAGTAGGTTCTACAACCGATCTGACATTTACCGATGAGGGGCTGAAGTATGACTCTAATTACGAATACTTCGTAAAGGCTGCGTATCCCACCGGCTTTTC
>NZ_DCEA01000089.1:0-12710 GCF_002316705.1 Syntrophomonas sp. UBA1041 | reverse complement strand
GTTCCGGTGAATCAAACAACCTCCAAAGTCGATTTAAAACTTAGCTGGTCGGCACCACAACCCAGGAAAGCTTATAGAGGAAAAGGCAATAGCCCTTACGTTCCGATTAAGGAATATATCATCTACCAAAAGATCACCCGTCGTACATGGGGTGTATATTTTCTTGATCCGCAGGAAATCGCCCGGACTACTGATACGAGTTATATCGACCGCGGCTTTGGCCTTTCCGACCAATGTGAGTATTATGTGCAGAGCGTTGAGAGCACTGGTAATATATCTTATTCCAGTTCCCCCCTTGAGGTATCGATCCAAAATTTAATTGACATCGCACCAAAAATCACACCGGACACATTGAAGATCAACAATGGTGATACGGTTGGACTTGTTGTGCAATACGACGACAGTTATACGGGAGAAAGGTCCGGAACGTGGTCGGTTGCCGACAGTACCATCGTCTCGGTGGAAGAAAGCAACACCGAGCCCATAACTATTAACCCGAAACATACCATACCCGGCACTATCGGAGCGAAAGTGACCGGCCTCAAGCCCGGCACCGCCACGGTTACATTCACCAATACCGCTACCGGCATAAGCCACGATTGCAATGTTACAGTCATCCCTGCTTTTAAAATCGCTCCGGACCCATTGACGGTGTATACTGGCGAAACAGGCAGCCTGGCTGTTACTTTTGACGCCGGCTACAAAGGCTCAAGGTTCGGAAGCTGGTCGGTTGACGACAATACCGTCGCATCCATAGACCAGAACGGCGTTGTGACGGGCAAAAAAGCCGGAACAGCCATTGTAACCTATGCTAGCGGGCTAGCACCCGCCACCTCCGCAGGCGGGAATGGCAGCGGGGTGAACATTGAAACAGCTAGCCGAGAGAAGTCAGCATACGATATCGTCAAGACCGCATCTGTAGTGGTGAAGCCGGAAACATTCACGGTAAACTTTGACCCGAACGGCGGCAGCCCGAAGCCGGAAAGCGTCACCGTCAGGCACGATAGCGCAGTGGCCAGACCGGTGGATCCTTCTATGAGCGATAGGCAATTTCTAGGCTGGTT
The DNA here is from genome assembly GCF_002316705.1 of Syntrophomonas sp. UBA1041. Lineage (NCBI taxonomy): Bacteria > Bacillati > Bacillota > Clostridia > Eubacteriales > Syntrophomonadaceae > Syntrophomonas > Syntrophomonas sp. UBA1041. Next base: position 11,646 of record NZ_DCEA01000089.1, on the reverse strand, counting down.
TACTGCCCCGCAAGGAGGCTTAATGGAGTTTGGAACCGTTAACCTTTTGGCAAACGATAAAATGGTGAAGAAATGGGATTTCACCAACGATAAAGTGACGGAGGACATGACGCTCTACGCATGGTGGGGTTTACGTGCAGAGACATCGGGTGGTTCGTCGGTACACATACCGCTACCTAGCTGGCCGTATATTACTGGGCCGGATACCATCAACCTTTTGACTGTCAGCGACAGCGTTTATCAGGCATATACCTTCGGCGGCTACCCGGCGCCGACCTACGGCATCAGCGATACTGAACCCAATACAGCCGGTGCAACCTTCTCGGGGAATACGCTGACCATTCCGGGGGGTCTCGGTGCCGGCTCGTATGTAGTTACGCTTTATGCAACCAATTCGGAAGGCACGAGAACCAAAACCATTACCGTGAACGTGAGCCCGGCGGAGACTCTGCCGACAATTACCGGGCCGGATACGATCAACGTTTTGCAAGGCTTCGACCGTATTGATCAGGAGTATACCTTCGACGGCAACTCGGAACCGCCGACGTGCAGCATCCCGCCTGAACTTGATCCAGAAAAGGTTACCTTGACCGGGAATACGCTGACCATTCTGGGAGACGGCCTCGATGAAGGCACGTATACAGTTACGCTCACTGCAACCAATGCTGCCGGCACGACGACCAAAACCATCACCGTGAATGTCTATCCCGAGATAACAACCGACTTCGTCACAGAAATAGAATTTTTCCTGTCGAGAGAAGACAATAGAATCGATGCGTCCGGTGGCGCGGGCGGCCCATATACGTTCACTCTCGCTTCGGGCGCTATGCCGGCCGGGCTTACTCTCAATCCTGACGGCACAATTACAGGCACGGCAGCCACGGGAGTTTATGATCCTGTATCTGTAGAGATAAGCGATTGTGTCGGAAATTCTATAACGACAAATATGCTGGCAGTTCGCGTTACAGATTAGAAATTCAGGTATTGACCCGTTTTTTAGGCCAAACCTGATCTAATGGAGGTATTTACATGATGGGGAAAAAATTAATATCACTTCTGGTAGGCGCGGCTCTGTTTTTTTCGTTATCCTGCACAGCCCAAGCGGCAGTTTCCGTAATAAGTATCCCCGTTTCAACCGGGGGATCCGGCCACAGCCTTGCAGTAATGAACGACGGTACGCTTTGGGGCTGGGGATATAACTATCAGTATCAGCTTGGCAGCGCTACCCCCGATAACCTTACCACACCTGTTAAAATCATGGATGGTGCAGTATCCGTGGCAGCCGGGTCAATGCATAGCCTGGCTGTGAAATCCGACGGGAGTCTTTTCGGATGGGGCAGCAATACGCATGGGCAGCTCGGCTTAAGCCGGGAGGGCCAAACATCTTATATGAACGGCTCCGTCAAGGAATATTACAGCGATACGCCGATAAAAATCATGGACGGCGCTGCTTCGGTCGCGGCAAACGGTGTTTATTCCTATGTCATCAAGAATGACAGAACGCTTTGGGCCTTCGGGGGCGATGGGAAAAGCGGTGAGTATCTGATCGGCGACGGTACGGTGTCACAGCCCGCGCCCGTCAAAGTGATGGACAATGTTGTACTTGTCTCGGCGGGAGGGTCGAACGTACTGGCGTTAAAAGCGGACGGAGGCCTCTTTATGTGGGGAGACAACGCTTCTGGCGAAATTGGCGACGGGACAACCAAGGCACATACTAAGCCCGTTAAAGTTATGGAAGATGTAGTTTCAGCTGCACAGGGTACTTTTCATACCCTGGCGGTGAAAAAGGACGGTTCACTCTGGGCATGGGGAAGCAACTACGGAGGCGGATTGGGTGACGGTACGAATCAAGACAGCCTTGCGCCTGTAAAGATCATGGAGGATGTAGTGTCGGCCGCCGCAGGCACCTGTCACAGCCTTGTCGTGAAAAAGGACGGCAGCCTGTGGGCATGGGGGCAGGGGGTAAGAGGTTTCGAAGGAAACAAAGGATATAATTACACGCCCGAAAAAATATTGGAGGATGTCGTTTATGTTTCCTCAAAGCAGCACACCAATTACGCTGTCAAAGCCGACGGCAGTTTATGGGCATGGGGTGACGGAATAAACCTGGGCAACATCTATTCATCTCCCTTCCCGAGGGAAGCTATGAATCAGGTCAAAGCGCCCTCACAATTAAACCTGCCGCTTGCTTCATCTATAACAACGGAAGCTATGAATAAGGCCAAAGCGCCCTCCTATGCGGTGAAGTCCGCCGCCGCCAAGGTCTTAATGAACGGGAAAGCAATGACTCTTGAGGCGTATACCATCAATAACAACAACTACTTCAAACTGAGAGATATCGCCATGGCGATAAATGGTACCGAAAAACAGTTTGAAGTAAGTTGGAACGGGGCAAACAACGCTTTCAGCCTCACGGCAAATAAGGCGTACACACCCGTCGGCGGAGAACTTTCCGTATCAGAAATGCCCATCCCAAAGGCAGCAGTGACAACCAGCTCAAGAACATATCTGAACGGCCGTGAGACTCAGCTTGCTGCGTTTAACATAGGCGGGTATAACTATTTCAAGCTCCGGGACATTGCCAAAGCGCTTGATTTCAGTGTGACCTGGGATGAAAAAGCAGGTACGATAGGTATTGATACCTCCAAAGCATATGATGCAGACAGGTAGCGCATCTCCTTGACTCTATTTTGTCAAAGGTGTGCGCTATAATTGTGCCAGTCCATAGATTTCTTGGTGCTGTGTGATAGAATATATTAAATTTGCCGGATAATAGACTAAAAGGAGGATCTTAAAAATGGGAAAAGCAACACAGGATCTACGAAAGGAGCACGGCGCCATCCTTTATGTTCTGCAGATACTCGATAAGATGATGCAGTCCGGAAACAACGAGTCTGAGACCTTGCTTCAATATTACGGTGAGGTGGTCCATTTTCTTAAAATATTCGTAGACAAATGCCATCATGGCAAGGAGGAGGATTTCCTATTCAAGGAACTTGTTAAGAGAGGAATTCCCAACGAAGGTGGTCCCGTTGGCATAATGCTGCATGAACACGCCCAGGGCAGAGAATATATCGAACAGATGAGCCGCAGTCTTGATGAAAAAAGTATTGAGGAATTCAATAACGCTGCTGTGCTATACCGCGATCTGTTGCGCCAGCATATTGAGAAGGAAAACAATGTACTTTTCGTGATGGCGGATAAAGTGATGGATGAGCAAGAACAGAATCTTCTGTATGAACATTTCGAGCGGCATGAAGAGAATGTCGTAGGGCATGGAGTACATGAAAAATTGCACGCAATGATTGATACCTGGGCACAGGCTTTTGGCACTGAATAGAACCCAATAGTCTGAGCAATAAAATTATTAAGATTTATATTTTCCGGGATTTGGCATCACTTTTATGAGTAAAGTGACTGAGGTTTATCAGGAGCCGTTATGAGGCCCGTACGTACGTCTCTGTGAGTAGGGTAACGTTGCAGTAAATTACTGCGGCGTTACCCTATTTGATTCTTTGAGCAGGAGAATCGTGAGGTATTTAATGCCCGGTTCTTTCTGTGACACAAATGTGACATTTCCGTTAAGTTTTTGTGAAATTTATTAATTATAATTTTCAAGATTAAGTCTAATTTCATGAGGAAGGGGACAAAAACCGGATCCAAGTAATCCGGGGGTAACCGCTAAATTAAGCATGGAGCGTGAGGAGCATTGAGACATCAAAGGCTATTAATCCCGACAGTTATTCTCTTTTTATTTTTGTTTCCTTTAACCGTTTATGCAGCAGAAGACCACATGGGCCACGGAATTTCTCATGGTGATGTTCATACCGGCGAGGTTATGGATATGCACGAAATGAATCATGTGCCGCAAAAACATGATTTGGAACTGGATAGGACCCCGCATTCAGATGAAGGTGGTCATGATGATACCAGTCATGGAGCTGTTTCGCGCACCGGCGGTTTGGAACCATATAAAAATGAAGTGGTTGGCAGTTTCGCGGGACTTAACGCTTTAATCATTGCCGCTGCAGCATTATTAAAAAGAAATGGGCCGGGGGTGTAAGTGATGGCCGGACGCAACCTGCTGGAGGTACCAATGATAAAATCAATCTTCAAAAGCAAACTTTTTCCTGCCATATTGCAATGGCCTACGGCTTCTATCTTTGCAGTTATAATATACCAATTATTTTATGGGCCTTCTTCCGCTCACGACAACTTCGGCACCGCCATGACCTGGGTGCTCTGGTGGCCGGTTATTCCACTGGTGTTCCTGTTGCTGGGAAGGTTCTGGTGCGCGGTTTGCCCATTTGCGACTTTGCATGACATAGTCCAAAAGTGGGTTGGCCACAACCGTCCGGTACCGTCTTTTTTAAAAAAGTACGGAATTTGGATCATTGACGCCATTTTTATTCTTATTACATGGGCGGACCATGTATTTGGTATAGTGGGGTCCCCTGTGGGTTCGGGTTTGCTGCTTTTGATGCTGGGCACTGGGGTTGTTATTTCCGGGGCTTTTTTCGAACGCAGGACATGGTGCCGATATTTGTGCTTTTTAGGGGGACTCGCTGGCAACTACTCCCGGGCCGGAGCATTGGAGCTCAGGGCAGACAGTACAATATGCGGTAAATGTAAAGACAAGTTTTGTTATAAAGGTAAAGATAAGTTAGCAGGATGTCCAATGTTTGAAATGCCGGGTATTATGGATTCCAGCGCCAAGTGCAACTTATGCGGAAATTGTGTTAAGGTCTGCCCCAACAATTCGGTTACAATTCAGGCCCGGGTGCCGTCCAGGGAACTGTGGTTTATTAAAAAACCTCGCATCGAGGAGTCGTTCCTGGCCATAATTATCCTGGGTATTGTTTTCGTGCAGAATATAACCATGTTGGATATATGGCCAAAAGCGCAAACTTTTATCGAAGGTATTACCGGCACCACAAGTTATACGGTTACCTTCACCATAACCTACGGCCATAGCAATGTTTAAACCGGGATATGAAGGTGGTTCCGCAGCCCTGGTAGCTGACGGAACAATACAGGTGATGCAATTTGTTTTAATTGCCCTGGGTTTATTGGCATCACTGTTTACAGCCTATAAAATAAGCGGTTTTAATTATAGCGGAACCAATAAAACCCTGCTCACCTTTTCAACCTACGCGATGTTGCTGATTATTCTAGCCATCGTAAATGTATACCTTTTCACGTTGCCAATGAGTATGAGGATGTAAAAGATTTTGTTCAGTTTTAAACTGGGGTTGACACAATATTATGGTCTATCCCCTTTTCTCAAGATTAAATTCGAAAATTTTCCTTGAGAATTGGCGGCAGTAGCAGCGGCCTTACCCATTATTTTGCGTAGATCCGGGTCTATTATCTCTGTTTCTAATAGAGAATAGGCTATTGCGGCCATTCTGGTATCTTTTTCGTAATCTTGGAGCATGTCCATATCAGTAAATTTCATAAAATTCACTCCAGAGTTAAAGATTCATAATATTGCTGTAAGGTCTGAGCACCTTGCCGTAATAATTTTGCTTCATCCTCAAAAGCATTTTAACGTCTAGATCAATTGCGTTGCCGGCATAAAAATCACATTTTCGGGCGGCAACCTGGGTTTCAGAAATCATTTTTACAAGGTAAGCACTTTCTTTGATTCTTTGAACTGTTACAGGGTCAAATTCCCGTATATGTGGTTTATTGGCGTTCTTTGCTTTAAATAAGCTTAACATTTTAAGGGCCTCCTTCTTTTTTATATTTTATCTCCATATTAAGATCTAATTCGTTATTATAAAAAAACTTTAACATGAAAAGGACTTTCCGGTTAGGAAAGTCCCTTTAAGTCTGTAGCCGGCTTTAGTTTATTGCCTTACAGTTATTCGATAATTAAAAATTAATCAGTATTGGCATGCTTGCTTTTTACGACCCTGATTGCGCCAGCTTCAAGTAAAGGTCCTAATAGATTTGCTGCACCCCCATGCTCGACTATTAACCCGTTTACAATTCTATTAACATTTACGCCGGTGTAGGTAAGGACTTTTCCTGTCGGCTTAATGTCTAACCAAACACCTTTATGTGTACCACGTGCGGTGATACAAGTTACAACCCATTCTCCTTCAGCAATTTGATTTTCAATTTTTAATTTTAAGTCCGGATACGTTTTTCTTACACCAAGGATATGTTCTTTAGCACCCTCAATACCTATAGGGTATCTTTTTCCATCATGAATCTCTACATAACCTGGTGCAATGAAATTGCCAATGCATTCTACATTCCCGGTATTAATGACTTCATTTATATATTTTTGAACAAGCTTTTTATTATCTTCTGTTGACATATAATCATCCCCAAACTTTATAATTTCGCGTAACATTGCTTAAACAGCGCCGTATTTTCGAGATCAATATTAGCATAGGATGGCCTTGATGAAATACCCTACATGCATTTTTGCATATGTTTTTCCATTTTCTTGTATACCCTCCCTCCCGAACCATCCACAACAACGATTTCTCCGGTTTTTATATTTGAAGTGCCCACTTTTGTGCCCAGTACCGCGGGAATACCATATTCTCTGGCTACAATGGCGGCATGGGACAAAGAGCCTCCCGTGTCGGCAACCACTGCCGCTGCCATGCCAAACAGCGGAGTCCAGGTTGGGTCGGTATATGGACAGACTAATATATCACCTTTTTTAAGTTTATTAAAATCATGCACGCTCATAATAATTTGTGCCGGTCCCTCCACAAAGCCGGGACTGCCTGATATTCCTTGCAGCGTATCCACATTCTCTCCATTTTCCACCGTTACGGAACAATAAGATTTATCAAGTTTGCGATCAGTGGCACGGCATCATCATCCTGTCAAATTCGGGTTGTTCTTACAGTAGATGGGTCGGTCCTTTCAGACTTTGGAACGGCCTATGGGTCTTTTAACACCACGACATCGTCCTTTGTAGCATTTTTAAATACAAATGGGACTATTGACACCAGCACTTTCCCTTTGAGCCGGTACAATAATGATCTAAGGATACCTTTCAGGAATGGTTTTTCTTGTACTGTTTATTACAAAGCTGCCTGGAGTGGTGGAAGTATTAACTGCTCAATTGAATATGACAAAGCTGATTAAAGGAGGAACATTGGATGTTTCTGATATATAACAAAGCTAATGGTTTAGTCGTACAATCATCCGAGGCTGAACCTGTGGTGGCCCCTGGCCAAGATTTTGTCTTTGCCCATGACCCTGAACTTAATTTATCCAATTATGAAGCTATACGGGTTATCGCTAAAGAAGGCTGTCATTTGGAGTTAAAGCCTACTGCCGAATGGCTGGCTAGAGTAAACGGCAGCAGTAATATCACGCTGGATGAAAAAGTTGCCAGGTTGGAACATTACAACCTGGTACTGATGGAGGCTGTAGCCAAACTTTCGGAAGCAACTCCCGGCACGATCAGCCCGGATTTGATGGCTGAATTGGTGCTGGCGGGAAGGAGAACGATTGATCAGGTGCCAGCTGACATATAAAAGGAAGTGTCAGGCAGGATTGCATCAGCTAGCGAATTATAGGCAGCTAAAGTTATTTTTCAGAATGGGCCTTGGGGCTCTTTTTTATTACCAATTTTAAAAGGAGGACTAACAATGAAAAGCTCATTTCAAATCGCCTTAACAGCCTTTGGCGGCTGGCTGGGCTGGGTCTTGGGAGGCTGGGACGGCTTTTTATACGCGCTGATTACCTTTGTAGTTATCGATTACCTGACCGGCGTCATGTTGGCCATACTGGAAAAACGCCTTTCCAGCGAGGTCGGTGCCAGGGGCATCTTTAAGAAGGTGCTGATTTTTGCCCTGGTGGCAGTGGGCCACATTATCGACACCCAGGTAATAACAAACGGTAGTGCTGTCCGTACCGCGGTCATCTTCTTCTATTTATCTAACGAAGGGATCAGTATTCTGGAAAACGCAGCCAAGATCGGCCTGCCTATTCCGGAGAAACTCAAACTGGTTTTGGACCAGCTGAATAAGGAGGAAAAGATTAATGGCTAGATTATGTTTCGACTACGGTCATGGCGGCAATGACCCGGGTGCAGTATATAAAGGAAGGAAAGAAGCCGATGATGTGCTGAGCCTGGGTAGGGCCGTAGCAGCAGTGTTGAGACGCCATGGAGTAATCATCGATGAGACCAGGGCGGCTGATGTTAGTGTAAGCCTGAAAGCTAGATGTGATTTTGAAAACATGGGCAGCTTTGATTACTTCATATCCTTTCACCGTAATGCTTTTAAGCCGGAAACGGCTGCCGGTGTAGAAACTTACACTTATTTGAATCCGGGAGCCAAGTCAAAGGGGCTGGCTGAAAAAATTCAAAGCTCCCTGGTGGGGGTCGGTTTTGTAAACCGGGGGGTTAAAACTGCTAATTATCAGGTCTTAAGAGAAACCAGGGCTCCTGCAGTACTAATTGAAATAGGCTTTATTGATAACAGCCAGGACAATGCACTGTTTGATGGCAAGAGAGATGAAATTGTCAAAGCAGTATCTGGCGCTATCCTTTCCCAACTGGGGTTAGCATACATAGAAGAAGGCAAGAACGGTCTGGAAGGAGCTTTGGAGGTGCTGGTTAGAAACGGCCTCCTTAAATCCCCTGAGTATTGGCTGCAAAATGCCCTTGCGGGTAAAACCATTAAGGGAGAATATGCCAGACTACTTATTGAACGAATGGCTGAATATATTTCTTCTCAACAACATTGAATACTATTATTCTGAAGCAATCGCCCGTGGAGCAACTCGCTCTGCGGGTTTTTTCTTTTTGCTGGGGTTCGACTCCCGCTAGTTGTTCGCATATTGATGGGAGGTAATGACGGTGAAATATGTTGATACCGTCCGATTCTTGCTCCTCCTGCGGCTTATACCGAAGGCTTTTAAGGTTTGCCTTCGGAGGAGGTATTGTAATGAATCAACAGCAAAAAGAGAAAATCATTAAAATGCGACGGGACGGCCTTAGTTATTCAAGAATATCGACAGCTCTTGGTATTTCGGAAAATACGGTGAAGTCCTTCTGCCGTAGGAACAATCTTGGTAGTGCTAATAGAGAATCCTTCTTTCAGAGGGACGGAATTTCTTGCCGACAGTGCAGAACCACCCTTATCCAGACCGCTGGAGTAAAGCCGAAACGGTTCTGCTCGGATAAATGTCGCATGGCCTGGTGGAACGATCACCCGGAAGCCGTTAACCGTAAAGCCATTTATACTTTTACCTGCCCTATATGTGGCCGTGATTTTGAAAGCTATGGAAATAAGAAGCGCAAATACTGCTCCCGCGCTTGCTACGGCAGGTCGAAGGCGGTGCGGCATGAGTAAAGCATTAGCAGTCATTTACTATACAGCCACCATGGCAGTTTTCAATAGATGGCTTGCAGCAGGCATTATCCGAGAAGATGAATTGATGAAAATTGAGGCAACTATCGCTCAAAAATATGGGCTTTCCGAGCGCAGCATATATCGCCAAAACGCTTGATAATATGGGCTTTTGGAGCGAATATGTCATAGCGAAAGGAGGTCATTATGGAAAAGATAGTTACGAAAATATCCCCTTCGGTGCCACCAATCCCTGCTAGATTACGGGTTGCCGCTTATGCCCGCGTATCATCCGGAAAAGATGCGATGTTACATTCTCTGGCAGCTCAAGTCAGCTATTACAGCAACCATATTCAGCAGCGCATGGATTGGGAATATGCTGGTGTATACGCCGACGAGGCACTGACAGGAACCAAAGATACTCGTCCGGAGTTTCAGCGTCTAATTGCTGACTGCAAAGATGGTAAGATTGACCTGATCATTACAAAATCGATATCACGCTTTGCCCGCAACACGGTAACACTTCTTGAAACGGTGCGGGAACTAAAACTGCTCGGTGTTGACGTTTATTTTGAGGAGCAGAATATTCATTCCATGAGCGGGGATGGCGAACTTATGCTAACCATCCTGGCATCCTATGCTCAGGAGGAAAGCCGTTCGGTTAGTGAGAACTGCAAGTGGAGGATTCGCAAGCGGTTCCAGCAAGGTGAAATTGTAAACCTGCGTTTCATGTACGGGTATCGAATCAACCATGGTCAAATTGAAATCGATCAGGAACAGGCCGAAATCGTTCGAATAATCTACGCAGATTACATAAAAGGCCTGGGTTGCGATCGGATTGCTGCCAGGCTGCGGGAAATGGGTGCTCGAACGTTCAGCGGCAGACAGTGGACAGCAAAGCGGGTCCTGGCCATCCTAAATAACGAGAAATATTCTGGCAACGCGCTGCTTCAGAAAAAGTATGTAGCCGACCACTTGTCAAAGAAGCTGATTTATAACCGGGGAACCTTGCCAAAGTACTATGCCGAAGGAACCCATCCGCCGATTATAGACCCTCTCACCTTTCAAAAGGCGCAGGAAATTATGGCTCTTCGCCGGGAGAATAGAAATGTGAAAAAAAACCCGGCCAACCGTTACCCATTTTCAGGCTTAATCTTCTGCCCCCACTGCGGCAAGAACTACCGGCGGGTAACCTACAAGGGGCATGCAGCCTGGAATTGTTCCACATTCGTCCACTACGGCAAGGACGCCTGCCCAGCCAAACAGATTCCAGAACCAATCTTATTGTCGCTGACCGCTGAAGTGTTGGGCCTGGCGGAATTTGATGAGGTGGTTTTCCGATCCCAGATTAAGCAGCTGCAGGTGCCGCAAGCAAACAAGGTAATTTATATTTTTCAAGACGGTCATAAAGTTGAAGCCGCCTGGCAAGACCGGTCACGCAAATCTAGCTGGGACGACAAAAAGAAACAGCAGGCGCGGGAAAGGACGCTTGCATATCAAAGGGGAGATTTGAAATGAAACCCGCTCGAGCCGTTACTGTCATACCACCAACCATAAACCGCTTTACACCGGAAACGACTGGTGTGGCTGCAAGAAAAAAAGTAGCTGCATATGCTCGTGTTTCAACAGATTCTGAGGAACAGCTTACCAGCTACGAAGCCCAGGTAGACTACTACACCAAATACATCAACGAACGTGCTGATTGGATATTTGCCGGAATCTACACCGATGAAGGTATCAGTGCCACTAATACCAAAAAGCGCGATGGGTTTAAGCAGATGGTTGCCGACGCACTGGACGGTAAAATCGATCTGATTGTTACTAAATCAGTCAGCCGCTTTGCGAGAAATACAGTTGACTCTCTGGTTACGGTTCGCCAGCTAAAAGAAAAAGGCGTTGAGGTTTATTTCGAAAAGGAGAACATTTACACGCTGGACAGTAAGGGGGAGCTTTTAATCACCATTATGTCCAGCCTGGCGCAGGAAGAAAGCCGTTCAATTTCTGAAAATGTAACCTGGGGCCAACGCAAACGTATGGCTGATGGGAAAGTAAGCATGCCTTATCGTCATTTCCTTGGCTACGAAAAGGGTGAGGATGGTTTACCTAAAATCGTTGAAAAGGAAGCGGAAACAGTGCGGCTGATTTACAGAATGTTTCTTGAGGGTAAAACGCCTTCAGCCATAGCTAAGCATCTTGGCAATCTGGATATCCCATCTCCAGCCGGGAAAAAAACCTGGCAAGTGGCGACAGTGATAAGCATTCTGACTAACGAGAAATACAAGGGTGACGCTCTGCTGCAAAAAAGCTTCACGGT
>NZ_DCEA01000033.1:0-15548 GCF_002316705.1 Syntrophomonas sp. UBA1041 | reverse complement strand
GATTTCTATATCGCCCAGCTTGGTCTTGACCCCGGCCGCGGAAGCCATTATCGGCCCTGATCTGCTCAAATCCAAGCTGGGCGATATAGAAATCATAACCGAAGCCAACCGCAAATCCCCGGGAGATCTGAGCAAGAACGCCGACAAGGTGATCATACCGCTGCTGACCATGAATACCGCTGCCAAACTGGCTCACGGCATCGCCGACAATCTGGTCGGCACCCTGGCTTTATACGCCCTTATGAGGGGCAAGCCGGTCTTTGCGGTGTGCGATGCTTGCGATCCCTATGACTCCGCCCGGGACAAGATAAACATGAATTTGGGCAATGCCGCTTTCAAACAGATGTTGAAGAGCAATCTCGACAGGCTGGCCGAATTCGGCATAACCCTGGTTAAATCCGGTGATTTAAGCGCGGCTGTACTGGGGGTGGGCATTAAGCAGAGCGGCCAGGCCCAAGCGGCGGTTGCGCCGGCTGTTCAGGATGCGGATGTCTTTACCCTGCGGGTTTTGAGCGCTGGAGATGTCTCGGTATGCAAGCGCAAGGCTATAAAAATCGGACCCAATACGGTTGTAACCGCTATGGCTAAGGATCTGGCCCGGGAGCGCGGTATTGAGATTTTGAGATGATCAGATTTATGCGGGAGGGAGTGGGATCATGTATGCAGCCAAAGTGATCGGGCATATCGTAGCCACCAAAAAAGACCAGCGTCTGGTAGGCTGGAAATTGCTCATTGTCAGTCCCCTGTCCCTGGATGGCGCCGTTTCCGGCCGGATGGACGTGGCAGTGGATATTGTGGGTTCGGGAATCGGGGAGATCGTGCTGGTGGTGGAAGGCAGTTCGGCCCGCCTGGCTATCAATGATACTAATTCTCCCGTTAATGCCGCTATTGTTGGCATTGTTGACAGCTGGGAGGTGGGAACCTGATGAGAGTCTACACGCGCAGCGGCGACAAAGGCGAGACCTCTCTGTGGGGGGGCAAAAGGGTATCCAAAGCGGACCCCCAGGTGGAGTGCTACGGCACCCTGGATGAAGCCAGCTCATGTCTGGGCCTGGCCCGGGGCCTCATCCAAAGCCAACGCTTAAAAGAAATCATAGTGAGCATACAACAGGATCTGCAGGTAATATCGGCAGAGGTAGCCAGCACTTCCAAGGGGCTCGCCAAGCTGCCCAAAACGGTTGGCGAGGCGGATATCCGCCGTTTGGAAAATATAATCGACGATCTCTCCGCCGGACTGCCCAAGCTGACCGGTATGGTATTGCCGGGCGGGACCGCCGGGAGCGGCGGCCTGGACCTGGCCCGCACCATAGTGAGGCGGGCCGAGCGCCTCATCATTGACCTCCGCCAAAGCCAGGAACTGCGGCAGGAGATTCCTCAATACCTGAACCGTTTGTCGGATCTCTTATTCGTAATGGCCCGGGTGGAAGGGGATGAGGAATTAGTGCAGATCGTTAAAAATCGGGTTATGGAACACCTGGAGAACGGGGCCTCCTGTGGGATGTCCCTGGTGGTGGCCAGGAAAATGATTGCTGCCGCCCAGGAGAGGGCTGAGACCATGAATTTGCCGGTAGTAGCCTGTGTGGTTGACGCGGCGGGCAACCTTTTGGTGTTGGAGCGCCAGGAGGAGGCCATCCTGGCCAGTATCGACATTGCCCGGGGCAAGGCGTTTACCTCTGCAGCCACCAAAATGCCCACCCATGAATTAGCCCAGGCCAGCCAGCCCGGCCAGCCCCTGTACGGGATAGAATCCACCAACCAGGGGCGCCTGGTTATATTCGGAGGGGGCTTCCCCTTGAAAAAAGGCGGCAAGTTAATGGGCGCCATTGGCATCAGCGGCGGCAGCGTCGAACAGGATATAGAAGTCGCCCGGGCGGCAGTTGCGGTTTGGAATGAGTATGCCGGGCCGGCCGGGCAATAGGACAGTCACTGAGGGGAGAAAATCGATGAACAAGCGTATGTCCGATATAGCGCGGCAAGCCGGCATAGTCGGGGCAGGCGGCGCAGGCTTTCCCACCCATGTGAAACTGGATGCCCGGGTTGAAACCGTCATCTTAAATGGTGCGGAATGCGAGCCCTTGATGTCGGTGGATCAGAACATCATGCTCAGAGACGCGGATCTGCTGGCCGGAATGCTGGAAAAGGTACGCCTGGATCTGGGCGCGGGGGAAGCCATCATAGGCATCAAAGCCAAACATGAAGAAGTGATTGCCGCCATGCAGGAAGCCATCAAAACCTATGCCTCCTTGTATATTGCGCCTCTGGGCGACTTTTACCCGGCGGGTGATGAGGTGGTCCTGGTGTATGAAACCACCGGCAAGCTGATCCCCCACAGCAGCATTCCGCTGGAGATCGGGGTGGTGGTGATGAATGTAGAGACATTGTGGAACCTGGCTCAGGCTGAAGCCGGCCGACCCCTCACCCATAAATGGGTGACCGTGTCTGGAGCAGTAGCCAGCCCCGGTACTTTTTGGGTTCCGCTGGGAGTCAGCGTCAGGCAGATGATAGATCTGGCCGGCGGGGCTGTGATTGCGGATTATGCCGTAATCGACGGCGGCCCCATGATGGGCCGCATGTTGGCAGATCTTGAACATCCGGTAACCAAAACCACCAAAGGCCTGCTGGTATTGCCCCGGCACAACCCGGTAATAGGGGTGCAAAGCCAGCCTTTGACCACGATTTTAAGGCAGGCCCGGGCCATGTGCTGTCAATGCCGTCTGTGCACTGATTTGTGCCCGCGCAATCTGCTGGGTTATGGCATCAACCCCAATCAGACTATCCTGGCGGCCAGCTATGGCGGTGCTCAGGGGGACAAGGCCCTTCAATCCTTACTGTGTTCGGAATGCGGCGCCTGCGATTTGTATGCGTGCCCCATGGGGCTTTCACCGCGCCGGGTCAATCAGCTGCTCAAGGCTGAAGTCACTAAAACGGGGATAAAAAATCCCTTCGTGGGCAAAACCGCCCAGCCTGATGCTATGCGCCCTTACCGCCGCATACCAACCAAACGGCTCATCAGGCGGTTGAACCTCAAGGGCTATGCGGCTTTCGCGCCCTTTTACCCCACAGAGCTGCAGCCTGATAAAGTGGTCTTGCCTTTAAAACAGCATATCGGTTCTCCTGCTGAAGCGGTTGTCAAGGCGGGAGAGGCGGTGGCTATGGGTCAACTGGTGGCCGAAATACCCCGGGGCAAGCTGGGCAGCCGCATTTTTGCCAGCATAGCCGGCCGGGTCAGCGAATGCAGTCAAGAACGGATCGTAATAGAACGAGCAAACAGCTAGAAAGGGGGCCAGGTCATGAAGCAGGTGTTAGGATTTATAGAATATCGGAGCATTGCCAAAGGTTTGGAAGCCACTGATGTCATGCTAAAGGGCGGCAAGGTGGAATTGATTCAGGCTACGGTGATGTGTCCGGGCAAGTTTGTGGCCCTCATTTCCGGGGATATCAGCGCCGTAAAAGAATCCGTGGAAAAGGGCGTCAATCTGGATCCCGCTTTGGCCATCTCCAGTTTCGTTTTGCCCAATATCCATCCCGAGGTGATACCGGCACTGTCAGCAACCAGCAGCGCGGAGGTTACAGGATCGCTGGGCATCATCGAAACGGTTGATGCTACATCGGGCGTGGTGGCCGGAGATATGGCCGCCAAGGCAGCCAATGTGCACCTTATCGAGATCCGGCTGGCACGCGGTATGGGCGGCAAGGCTTTTGTATACCTGTGCGGCGAGCTGAGTGCGGTAAAAGTAGCGGTAAAAACAGCCTGCGACAAACTGGCTGACGAAGGAGTGGTTCTGGCCTCATCGATTATTGCTTCACCGCATCCCAAACTGACATTTTAGAAAGGAAGGAGGTGACATGTCATGCTGATCACGCGGCTGATTCAGGCCCCGCGACCAAGTACCATGGCCATGCTGTTGCGCAGGATGCCGCCGGATTGCAGAAAGGAAATACAAGGCAAGCGAATAGATGCTGTGGGACTGGTGCAGACTGATTTGCCCAATCTATTTTATCTAGCCGACGTAGGGGTCAAATCGGGATCGGTAAGCGCAGTGGAATTGCATGGCACCTGCCCGCAGCATATTAACACCATCGGGTTTTTCGGAGATACAGCAGCAGTGCAGTCCGCAATGAAAGCGGTACAGGCGCAGGCCAGGTAAAGTGAGAGGTAAAGGAGGAATTTATAGTATGAATATCGATACTACCCTTTTGTTGATTTCCTTTTGCGGCGGCGCTTTCGGGGCAGCCATCGGAGCCCTCCCCGCTTTTATATTCTGCGGTTTCTTAGGATTTGTGGGGGTGGCTGCGGCCATGTCCGGGTCTACTTTCGACTGGCACAGTATCATCACCTTCGGCCCTTTCTTCGGCCCCCATATCGCATTTGCGGGCGGGGTGGCGGCGGCTGCTTTTGCCAAGAAAATGGGATACATGGTTTCAGGTAAGGACATCACCGCCGGCTTGATGGGCTTAAAACAGCCCGGCGTGCTGGTTGTAGGCGGCATATTCGGTATGGTGGGATATGTCTCTCAAGTTACGGCGGCAGCGATATTCAATAAAGGTCAATTCGATACGGTGGCTTTCACGGTGGTATTTACAGCCCTGATCGCCAAAGCTGTCTTCGGCGACGGGTTCCTGGGAAGCTTGACCCCTGAAGCCCAGGCCAGAGGACGTTTCGTATTCGGCGGCGACCAGCGCTGGCTGCCTTTCATGGAAAGCACGGCCGAGAAAATTGTTATCGGGGTGGCCGCAGGCGGCCTGTCAGCTTTTGTCACCAGCACCATGCTGGCCGACCCCGCTACGGCAAGCAGCGCGCCTTTTGTAGGCTTCCTGATCTCTGCCGCTTCTCTGGTGTTCCTGCAGTACGGCACGGCTGTTCCCGTCACCCATCACATCACACTCTGTGCAGCCTATGGCACCTTGTTCAGCGGCGGAAACATTCTGTGGGGCGTCACCATGGGTATCGTAGGAGCCTTGCTGGCCGATCTGGGAGCCAGGCTGTTCCTGATTCACGGCGATACTCACATAGACCCTCCGGCCTTCGGCATCTTCACCGGATCATTGGTAGCTTATGCTTTAGGAATAATGGGACTCTACGAGATGGGCAATGTTCCGCCGGTCATTATCCTGGCTGCGGCGGTTGTCTGGGGTATCTGGGATTGGAACAAGAGCCGGGCGGGCAGCGTTGTCAAAGCCAAAGAAATCCCGGCCTGATGTCGCGGGGACGGAGTTGAGATGTCGCGGGGACGGAGTTGTTGACAACTTTTTACCACGGGGACAGGGTTGTTGACAACATATTGCGGTCAGGCATCGATCCCTGAAGAGTGCTAACCTTCAAAATTAATGTTGTTGTGCCGGGGCAGTAGGTTTGAGCCTTTTTGCCATCAGGGGCTGCCCCGCTCTGTGGAGCGGGGCAGCCCGGCCCCAACACAGTATTATGCCACGGACCGGGTTATTGACGAATTTTTAGGACGGCATGGTCTAGGATCCCCGATCACGGCACTGCCAGGTTTAGAATTATGGTGTGATCAATGATATTAACCGGGCCGCCGCCTATACGCGCGGCATCAAACCAAAAGTAAAAAATAAAAGACTGGCATCAAGGCAATGCGGCCCCTGCTGCCATGCAATCACTGTCATTATGGAGGGACTCATGAATATTTCCAGCCAGTATCACAGTAAGCTATGCTCGGCAGAGCAAGCTGTCAAAGCGGTTAAATCGGGGGATTGGGTAGATTACGGCCATTTTGCCATGGCCCCCACCTACCTGGATCTTTTCCTGGCCGGGAGAGCCCCGGAATTGCATGATGTCAAGGTCAGGTGCCTGAACTTCCCGGGTTTGGCCGCAGTGGCAGTGGTCGACCCGCACCGCGAGCACTTTATTTACAACAGCTGGCACTTCAGCGCCGGCGACCGCATCCTGCATGACCTGAAGCTGAGCAACTACATTCCTTTTCTTTACCACCAATGTCCGGCATTGTACGAGCGCTATCATGAGCCTGACGTATTTATGACCAAGGTGGCCCCTATCGACCGCAACGGCTATTTCAATTTCTCCGCCTCCAATTCGGTGCACTATGCCATAGCCAGGAAGGCCAAAAAGGTGATCGTCGAGGTCAATGACCAGGCCCCGGTATGTTTGGGTGGATGCAACGAAAGCATACACATTTCTGATGTGGATTATATTGTCGAAACCGACCACCAGCCCCTCATGCAGATACCGGTTCCGGGCAGCAGCGATACCGACCGTCAGATAGCGGAGACCATTGTTGAAATGATCGAGGACGGGTCATGTATTCAGCTGGGTATAGGGGCTATGCCCAATGCGGTCGGGATGATGATCGCCCAATCAGATCTCAAAGATCTGGGGGGGCACACCGAAATGCTGGTCGACGCCTATATGGAAATGTATCTGTCGGGGCGAATGAACGGAAAAAGAAAGAGCATCGATAAGGAGAAGATGACATATACTTTTGCCCTGGGAACCAAGAAGCTCTACGATTTTATGCATTTAAACCCGGCATTGGCCAGCTGTTCAGTGGACTACACCAACTCGCTCAACATGATCGCCCAGAATGACAAAGTCGTTTCCATTAACAATGCCATTGAAATTGACTTATATGGCCAGGTATGCTCGGAGTCGGCCGGCACCCGGCATATCAGCGGAACCGGCGGGCAGCTCGATTTCATCAACGCATCTTTCTATTCCCGGGGAGGTAAAGGCATAATTTGCCTGACCTCCCTTAAGGACAAAACCAAATCCCGTATTGTGCCTACGCTGGCGCCCGGATCCATCGTGACCGTGCCGCGCACCATGGTTAACTATGTGGTAACGGAATACGGCGCGGTAAATCTGGCTGGCAAAAGCACCTGGGAAAGGGCCGAATCTCTTATCAGCATCGCCCACCCCTCGGTTCGCGATGAGCTGATAAGACAGGCCGGGGCGATGAACATCTGGGTAAAAACCAGCAAAATCAGCTGAAATAGGGAGAGACAGAAGAACGCCGGACGGGGCGAATGGGGACGGTAACCAAAAAAGACCGTCCCCATTTGCCGCCCCGGTCAAAAGCCCGGTGTTCATCGAGCCGGCTATCGACATCGTTGAATAATGAAAAAGAAACCGATTGGAGGCGATTGCTGCGTTCACGCGAGGTGCGGAGGCCGCCGCCCCGGTACTCACAGGTGGAAACCCGGCAGCGAATGGCCTGCTGGCTGCTTTATCCACGCATAGCGCCTCCCTTACTTTTACAATAGCTTGTGCCTGCGGTATCCTTCGGGCCGATTAGAGTTTTCTAGATTGGTTGCCAGCGTTTGAGGCCTTTACAGTATTCCATGTGCTTTCCCTCTTTTCCAGCAGGAATTATCAACCCGACCGGATAAATATAATAGAGATAGAGAGAATGAAGCGACAATAGGCTTTAGGGAGAGAGTAAAACTGCCGGTATCAACTATCCGTAAGGAGAAGGATATTATGGCAGAGGAAATAACCTGGATAAAAACCCACTGCGGCCGTATGGATCATGGCGGCTGCGCCCTGCTGGTCGGGGTCAAAGACAACCGCATTGTCAGGATAAAGGGCGATCTGGAAGGCTATTTAAACAACGGCTATACCTGCTATAAAGGCCGGGTTTCAGCAGACCGTCTGCATCATCCCGACCGGCTTCTCAGCCCGCTTAAACGGGCTGGCAAACGGGGTGAGGGCAAATGGCGGGAGATTTCCTGGGATGAGGCCCTGGAGGAGACCGCTCAAAGGCTGCTTGAGATCAAAGCACAATACGGGGCCCGTGCGGTGGGCTTCGGAGTAGGCATGCCCAAAGGTCTGGAGCATTTTGTGTTGATTCGCCTGGCCAATCTATTCGGTTCACCCAATGTGATCGCTTCTCAGGATGTATGCCATGCCCCGCGTGAGGTCAGCGGGCTTCACACTTGCGGGTTTTACCCGGTGGCTGATCTGCACAATCCTACCAATCTCATCGTGGCTTGGGGAAGCAATTTATTGGATACCAACGAAGAAGGCCAGATTGCCACTTTGGCCTTACAGCAAATAAAAAATGGCGCCAAACTAATGGTGATCGATCCGCGCCGCACCGGTCTGGCTGAAAGGGCGGATTTGTGGCTGCAGGTTAAACCGGGTACAGATGCCGCTTTAGCCCTGGGCTTCATCCATGTCATTATCAGTGATCTGCTCTATGACCGGGATTTTGTTGACGGCTTTACCTATGGCTTTGAGGATTTGTCTGAGCAGGTGCAGAACTACACCCCTGAAGCAGTGGCGGCTATCACCGGAGTGGCAGCGGATTTGATCCGTCAGGGAGCCCGTTTGTATGCCCGCAGCAAGCCGGCCGCACTGCAATGGGGCAATGCCATCGAACACGACATTAATGTATTTGATTCTGCCCGGGCCTTGATTTGCCTGATGGCCATCACCGGCAACCTGGAGGTCCCGGGGGGCAATATCAACCCGCATGATCCCAAGATCATGGGCCTGGGAGCTTTTGTCCGGGCCGACCTGATCCCTGATAAAGCTAAGACCATGATCGGTGCTTACCACGGCACCATTCCCCGTATGATGACGGTTCCTCCAGCTTATTTCCGCCAGGCGGTCTTGACCGGGAGCCCTTACCCGGTCAAAGGCTATTATGGTATGTGCACCAATCCTTTGGTGACCTGGGCTGACAGCCGTACTACCTTTGCGGCCTTAAACCGCCTCGACTTTATAGCCATAGCGGAAATGTTCATGACTCCAACCGCTGCTATGGCCGACATAGTTTTGCCGGTAGCCCACCAATATGAAATGAATGATATCGGCCATTATGGCATTGGCCACGGCATCATATTTGCCCGCCCCCAGGTGGTGGAGCCGCCGCCGGAGTGCTGGGCGGATATAAAAATCCTCAATGAATTGGGCAAACGCGTCTCCCCGCCTGAATACTGGCATGACAATCCCGAAGAGTTTCTGGAAGATATCCTGAGGCCGGCGGGCTTGAGCTTCGCGGATTTTGCCGCCCGGGGTTATCTGAAAGGCCCGGATCGGTTTAACCTGCATTTGGCCAAGGGATTTCGCACCCCGACTGGAAAAGTCGAGTTGAAACTGAGCCAGGCCGAAAAGTTAAAACTTAAGGCCCTGCCGGAGTATGCCGGACTTCCCGAGGAGGAATGGGGCGCTTATCCTTTGCTCTTAATCAGCGCCAAAAATCCTTATTACCTGCATTCCTCCTATCGCTGGGTGCAAAAACTGCGTCAGAAAAGCCCCATGCCGGAGGTGCAGATACATCCCGATACAGCAAAAGCCCAGGGGATAAGCTCTGGAGACGAAGTGATCATATCCACTCCTTATGGTCAGATCGTGCAGGCGGCCCAGGTTACCGACCGGGTTATGCCCGGCGTGCTGTGTGCCGACATAGGCTGGTGGTTCCCGGAAGGAAGCCCCGATACCCAATATGACTGGCAGAAATCCAATTTCAATATACTTACTTCAATAGGCAAGCTGGGCAAAGAATTCGGCACTCCCAATCTAAAAAACCTGCCCTGCAGGGTAGACTTGAAGCCGTCCTGAGAAGGATCATCGGAGGTGACAAAAAAGGATCGTCCCCAATGGTCATCCCCGGTTGTCGTCCGGCTATCCTCGTTTAAATTTTTCAATTAGAAACCAAAATACTATTGACAGTGCAGTTGTCGATGAGTATGCTTAAAATATACTCAAAGGGTAAACAATTAAGGAATTAAATGAATGCAGATCAATCAGGCTACGGATTACAGTTTCAGAGTTGTTCTATATTTATCGACTCTGCCCCGTGGGGAAGTGGTTGAAGCTCAGACCATCGCACAGACGCAATGCATACCCATGCGTTACTTGTTTAAGATAATGCCCTCCCTGACCAGGGCCGGCATTATTACTTCACAACGAGGTGTGGGAGGGGGTTATGTCCTGGCTAAAGATCCCGCTGAGATCAGCCTGCTGGATGTGATCGAAGCCATTGAAGGCCCGATAAGGCTCAACCGCTGCTTTATAGATGAGCACTACTGCTCCAAAAATGGGCCTCCAGACTGTCCGGTGCATCAAGCCCTGGCAGGTATCCAACAGCGGCTTAACGCCGATTTTAGCAAGGTAGTATTTAGCGATTTGCTGGAATAGTATTTTTTGCCTCAAAACTATACCCTGAAAGTATACAATCCATCCCGGGATGAAAGCAACAGGAATATGTTTTTATCGGTTGTCGAACATTATGTATGTATAAATTTAAAAGGAGGTACGGTAAATGTCTACATACCAGAATCTGAAGACGGCTTTTGCAGGTGAATCTCAGGCCAATCGCAAATATCTGGCTTTCGCCAGAAAAGCTGAACAAGAAAAACTCTCCATGGTGAGCCGCCTCTATAAAGCCATTGCTGCGGCTGAGACCATTCATGCCTTAAAGCATCTGGAGATCATGAATGGCATAGGCAGCACCGAGGACAATCTGAAAGAGGCCGCTCAGGGCGAACATTATGAATTTACCGAAATGTATCCGGGTTTCATCATTGAAGCCGAACAGGAAGGCAACAAGCCGGCCCGCTTCGCCTTCCACTTTGCCAACGAGGCTGAAAAGGCGCATCATGATCTCTACCTCAAAGCCTTGCAAGCAGTGAAACAAAACCAGGATTTTCCGGCTGAGTCTTTTTCGCTCTGCCCGGTCTGCGGTTATGTTCATGAAAATGAGGCCCCGGACAAATGCCCGATCTGCGGAGTGCCGGGAAGCCGTTTTGAAGCCTATTAAAAACCCCTCTATCATCCGCAAGAACCCCCACCCTGATGTTGAACCATGGCCCACTCCGAGGCCATGGTTTTTTTTGTCCGGGAGTAGCCGCCAAGCAAGGCGCCCGGCGGGAATACGGCCAAGCGGGAAAGACTGGAGAGTGGCGGGGACGGTTCTTTTGACTCAGCCGGACTGAGTTCCCCCCGACTTCTCCCACTGTTCCGCTAGATTTCTGTCTCCAGGCTGGAGTGAATGAGGTGTTCGATCAGTTTGATGCGGTGGGCGGGCAGGTTTTGCAGGAAAAACGACAGCTCCGCCTGCCAGGGATAGTCGAATGCCTGGCCTGCTTCAGGCCGCAGGCAAAAACCCTCCCCATCGCTGCGAATCTCTTCAACAAAAAGTATTCGGGCCAGAAGAGCCAGCTCCATTTCCCCCAGCCGGGCGTATAAAGCCTGGTATTCCCCCTCAAACAGACAGTCGGCCTCTAATATGTCAATGAAGTCGGCCAGGGATTGGCTGCGGCCGGTAATCAGGGCGGCTTTTTGCGCCCCATCCCGGCAGGCCATGATATCTCCGATCAATTCTCTAAAGCTGTCATCATCCATTTTGATCCCGGCGTTAAAAACAATCCTGGGCGCATCAGGTGCAGCAGCCTTGCTGCTGACTATAACCACGTTTTCCAGGTTCCCGAACTCCAGGGCCCGGTTCAGTCTGGGCATTATCAGGGTCAACAAATGCTCCAAGAGCTGTTTTAAGCCGGGAACAGGGACTGGAGCGGCCCAGGGTTCATCGGGGGTCAGGTTGTAATCATCCTGTGATGCGCCGGGCCAAACCAGCAGCAGTTCAGCCTGGGCTCCAAGCATTTCCAGGCGCCCTGATTCATCCGCTGCGGACAAGACCTGATACAGCGACTCCAGTTGGGCTTTGCTGATGCTCAGTTGCTGGGCCGGGTTGCCGGCCAGGAGCGAAAACATGGCATTGGTGGCCACGATCTCAAATATATTGATCAAGGCCTCATTGATATTTATGCGGTAGGTGCGGCCATAGGCGGTTAAGAGGTTTTTCACCTCTTTGGTGCTGTAGCGCCGGCAGAAACTGTTTTCCACCGTCAAGGTCTGCAGATACTTCCTGATATAAAAGACGCCGCTGACCTTCATGTCATCCAGAAACAGAGGGTAGTCGATGCTGGCCATGGTTTCGTGAGCCGCGAAGCGGACGTCATAGTGATTGAAGAAATCGGGCAGGGCCTCCTCCAGGGTCGACTGGTAAGCAAGGTTGGCCACCTTTAACCTCTGTTGCAGAAGGTTTTCGTATATCCGCCTGGTATCCAGCAAACAAGACTCCAGGATAGCCAGGCCCTGGCTGTGTATAGAGGCTAATCCCCGGGCCTGCAGCTGTTCCAGGGCTTCATCGGGATGACCCGGGCTGCGCAGGCAGGCGTCCATGGCATAAAACAGAGACAGCATGATGCCTTGTGCGGTTTCGTTTTTTACCGATGTGCTTTCGCCGCGGGTGTATAGCCGTATGGCAGCGGCCAGCAAATCCATCACCTGGGACTGGATGGAGTCCATTCCGGCCTTGTCGATCAGCCCCAGACGGTGGGCGTTCTGCAGCAAGGACAGGGTGAAGTGATGAGAATCCAGGCGGCGTTTATCCAAATAACGGTGTTTTTCCAGGTCGGATGGTCGATTCAAACCGGGGCTCCTTTCTGCGAATTTACTGCCGGTCGCGCAGCTCGCGGGCGTAGCGATCCAGGTCGCGGTCGCGCAGGAGTTCCAGCGATCCCCGGCTCTGGCTGTCGAACAATTCCCGCATCACCGTGATTAATTCGTCATCACCCAGGCGTTCCCGGGTCTCATTTTTCATATAGTAGAAGATCTCCACCAGTTCCCCCAACGTGCCGGCATATTCGTGAGGATGAATATAGGGCGAGGAGCAGAAGGCGGCAATCATCTTTTTGATGACCTCAATTCCCAGCTCCAACCGGCCCTGGCTCTTCAAGGCCCGGCGCCGGGTCTGCAGCAGTTCCATAGCCTGCAGGGGGGTCAACTCCAAGCCGTACTGCCGGGATTGCTGATTGCTTTGGAGGATTTCATTGCGGTAAAGGCGTTCAACCGCGTAATTACCCGGTTTATAAATATCCAGCCAGGATTTCATGGCAGTTCTCCCTATTTCTCCTCTTGCTTTTTAGCCAGAGCGGCCTTGAAGAGGTCTCCCAGATTGGTTCCCAACTCTTCCTGGTCACTGTAGCGGGCGATCAGCTTTTGATTGGCCCGGCTTTCCCCTTTGTAGCCATAGGGATTTTCCTTTTCAGGCTGGCGGTGGCCGCAGTCGCGGTCAGGACAGGACAGCATGCGGCCGCGCTTGCCGTTTACGATTAGCATAAACTTTCCGCATTGGGGGCATTTGCTTTTGGATATATTGTCGGCTTTGTAAACCGTCTGGGAATTCTTTACCGCTTCTACCAGTTCAGAGGTGTCGCGGCGAATGTCCGCGATAAACCCCGACCTTTTGGCTCGGCCTTTGGCGATATCGGCCAGGCGCTGCTCCCACTGGGCGGTGAGCTCTGGGGAGCGTAAGGCCGGGGGAGCCAGACCGATCAGCTGAATGCCTTTGGAGGTGGGAAGCAGCTCCTTGCCATGGCGCTCAATATAACTGGTGTGAATCAGCTTTTCGATAATCTCGGCCCGGGTGGCCGGGGTTCCCAATCCGCTGCCTTTGATCGACTCCCGCAGTTCTTCATCCTCCACCCATTTGCCGCAGTGCTCCATGGCGGTCAGAAGCGTGGCCTCGGTATACCGCCCCGGGGGTTTGGTGCGCTGTTTATTGATTTTGCAGCTCTGTACGGTGACCGCTTCACCCCGCCGGTGCGCAGACAGGGCTTGTTCGGGCAGACGTTCCTCGTCTTTGTCCTCCTTATCAGCCAAAACGGCCTGCACCGCTTTCCAACCCCGCTCTACTTCGGTGCGGCCCCGCGAATAAAAATTCTCTCCGTTGACTATCGTTGTCATGGTGGTCTGCTGATAGCGGTGGGGAGGGTATAAAACTGCCAGGAAGCGCCGCGCGATTAGATCATAGAGGCGCTTTTCCTCCTCGTCCAAACTGCCCAGGTTGAGCGTTTGTTCGGTGGGGATAATGGCATGGTGATCGCTGACCTTGGCGTTGTCCACCAGCCGCTTGCCCGGGGAGAGAGTTTTCTCCAAAAGGGGCTTTACCAGGGCTGCGTACGGGCCCCGATTCATACCTGCCAGGCGCGCTGGCAGGGTCGGTACAATATCACTGCTGATATAACGCGAATCGGTGCGGGGATAAGTAACCAGTTTGTGCTTTTCATACAGATCCTGAAGTATAGCCAGGGTTTTCTGGGCTGACCAGCCGAAGCGGCGGTTGGCGTCGCGCTGCAGTTCGGTCAGGTCATAGGCCAGCGGAGGCGGTTCTTGCTTGGCTTCGGTTTTGACTTCTTTTATAGTGCCGGTTTGGCCTGTGACCCGGTCGGCTATAGCCTGAGCCCTGGCCAGTTCATAAAGCCGGCCTCCCGAGGAATCGCGCCAATCGCCAAAGTATCCTGCAAAATCGGCCCTTATGGTCCAGTAGTCAACCGGTTTGAAGTTCTTGATCTCCCGTTCCCGCTCCACGATCATGGCCAGGGTAGGGGTCTGCACCCGTCCGGCATTCAGCTGCGCGTTAAACTTGCAGGTCAGGGTGCGGGTGACATTGAGCCCGATCAGCCAATCCGCCTCAGCGCGGCATACCGCCGCGTCATAAAGGTTATTGAAAGCCTTGCCGGGCTGCAAATGGGAAAAACCTTCCATAATTGCGGTGTCGGTCTGTGAGGATATCCACAATCTATAAAAAGGCTTTTTCCACTGGGCCATTTCCATGATCCAGCGGGCTACCAGTTCGCCTTCGCGCCCGGCATCAGTGGCGATGACCAGGTCTTTGATATCATTGCGCTTCATCAGGCCTTTAACTACCTGATACTGATGGGAGGTCTGCCTGATGACCTTAAGCTTCATCTTACCGGGCAGCATGGGTAGATCCTCCATACGCCATTGCTTGAGCCTCTGGTCATAATCGTCGGGCTCGGCCAGGGTGACCAGGTGTCCCAGAGCCCAGGTCACCACATACCGGTTCCCTTCCAGGTACCCTTTGCCTTTTTGCTGACATTTCAGAACCCGGGCTATTTCTCGCGCTACACTGGGTTTTTCCGCTAAGACCAGCGATTTCATCACACTCAACCTTTCATTTACTTGGGGGGCAGCCCGCCTTTTTTCTGCTTCTTGTTTCCGGGATGGGAAGCGCCAAAGCGGTTTTCCCCGCCGCGCCGCATTTTGCCCTGTGAGGCGCTTTTCTTCTTCTTTTCTTCAATAATCTGACGCATCATCTCAAGTGTCTTATCATCCTGATTCATGGTGAACCTCCTTGATCATAGTAAAAATTTATTATAACATAGTGTTGGCAAGAATATTTAATCAGGGATCAGCAATAGCCGGCCCATAATATTCCGGGATGGAGGCCAGCCCCAAACCGCACTTTCAATAATTGGATTTATACCTTGACAAATAAATCATAGTATGATATATTTAATATTTGCAAAACAAGATGTAGTGAAAGCATTATATAACCATATCAATTCTTTGTCAACCAGTTTATAAACCGCAAACTAACAGGCCGGTTGCTGATTGTTATCAGCAACCGGCCTGTTTAAGTGTCGATAGATCAAGCCAGGCCGCCCATCTGCTCCACGAAGATGGCGGTAATGCCGGGGTCAAACTGGGTTCCGGCTGCGCCCGCAATGGCCTTTAGGGCTTGCTGAGGCGGCAGTCC
>NZ_DCEA01000049.1:0-4268 GCF_002316705.1 Syntrophomonas sp. UBA1041 | reverse complement strand
GCATTCTCAAAGCATGGATTCAGGCCGGCCAATTTGAACTGACCCAACCGGTGGCAGCCTTGCCGGGAGCTGACAGCCAGATAGACTTCAAATCACTTCCTGATCGCCAGCCCAACGGGGTTTTGTCCATGGTCAGGAACAGGAGGTAGACAGTTATGAAAAACAGAGTGGTATTGTATTTCTCGGCGGTACAGTCTGAACAGCCGATTATATATCAATTGATCAAGAATACCGATTTGATAGTGAATATACTCAAGGCCGACATCAACCCGCAAAAAGAAGGCTATCTGGTAGTGGAATTGGAAGGAGACAAACCCCATTATGAGGCGGGCATCAAATTCCTGGAAAACCTGGGAGTGATCGTGGAGCCCTTGAGCCAGACAGTGGTCTGGCACGACGAATTATGCATACAATGCGGGGCTTGTGCTTCATTTTGCCCTACCCAGGCATTGTCTATCGAACGCGAAAGCATGATCGTCTCCTTTGACAATTCCCGCTGCGTGGTCTGCGGCATGTGTCTGGAGTGCTGTCCCACCCTGGCCATAAAACTGCATTTTGAACTCAAGGAGGCTGTTTAGTTTATCTATGAAAGGTGAGCGGAGTTATGTACAGAGAGACTACCGCGACTGGCATGAAGGCCAGGATTTGAAATATTTTCAGGTGCGGGTCAAACAGAGCGACCTGGCTATCGGAGTGGATCTTAAAAACTACTCCGATAGCCTTTTGACTTTATGCCGCAATTATCTGATCAGGCTGCGCGGTGAACTGGAAGATTACATCAAGCTGCAGCCTCTGTTTCAAACTACCTTGCTCCCTATCGCCCTGCGCGGTGATGCTCCGGAAATCGCCCGGCGCATGGGCCTGGCCTCCGCACCGGCCAGAGTCGGCCCCATGGCGGCAGTTGCCGGAACCATAGCCGAGCTCATGGGGGAAAAGCTGGCCCCGCTTTGCCAGGAAGTCATCGTGGAAAACGGCGGAGATATTTATCTGAAGAGCAGTCAGGAGAGAATCGTGGCTGTATTTGCAGGCGAGTCCCGTTTCAGTTATCGTATTGGTATACGAATCGCCGGCAGCAAAGAAGGGGTGGGCATATGCACCTCCTCGGGAACAGTGGGCCACAGCTTGAGCCTGGGCAGAGCCGATGCGGTGGTCATCAGGGCTGATTCCGCAGCCCTGGCCGACGCCGTGGCCACCGGCGCAGGCAATATGGTGTCCTGCAAAGCTGATCTGATGAAGGCTGTGGATTTTGCCCGGGAAATACCCGGAGTAACCGGGGTATTAACCATAAAAGGCGATCAAATGGCAGCCTGGGGGCAGATGGAGATCGTCCCGCTCCATCACTCCAAACCATAAAACCGATCGACAGACCGGCTCTATATGTATTGGCCCGGCCGGATAGAATTCGAATACTTCGGCAGGATTCGGATGGCAGTTGTTGAATTGTATATAAGTCGATGAATTTGAGGCAATGGGGTTGAAAGTCCCGGGGTTTGACCTGAGGGGATTTATCTAATATACAGTTATGCAGTGCCCTTTAACTCCGGCAGCGGGCCCGGCCCGATTTGTTGCGGGTTTTAGAGTAACAGCTTCAGAATGGCTGCACCCATCCCGGATTCATCCCGGGGGCACACGAATTCTTTAAAGGAGACTAGAACAATGAATCCGGAGGCAGTGGTAAACTATCTGGTAGAGTGGCTGCGCAGCGAGGTGGCAGCGGCTGGAAAGAACGGGGTGGTACTCGGGGTAAGCGGCGGCGTGGATTCCGCGGTAGCGGCGCTGATTGCCAAAAGGGCTTTCCCCGGCCAGACGCAGGCCTTACTCTTACCCTGTGAAAGCAATCTGACCGACCTCTGGCATGGCCAGCTCCTGGCAGAACAAAACGACATTCCCTACCAAATCGTAGACCTTGATAATCCCTACCTGCTCCTGGTGGCCCAGTTTGAGGCCTATCTCAAAACGGATCGGGACTCGGGCCAACTGCTCAAGGCCAACATAAAACCGCGCCTGCGCATGCTGACACTGTACTATCTGGCTCAAGCCAGGAACTATCTGGTGGTGGGAACCAGCAACAAAAGCGAGATCAGCGTGGGCTACAGCACTAAATATGGCGACAGTGCGGTGGATTTGCAGATACTGGGCGACTTGCTGAAGAAAGACGTATTCGCCCTGGCCAGTTACCTGCAGGTGCCGGATGTCATTATAAATAAGCCGCCTTCCGGCGGGCTGTGGGTTGGACAGACCGATGAGGGGGAAATGGGGGTCACCTATAAGCAGTTAGACGCCTATCTGAGTACAGGCGAGGGTGATGAGGCGGTTATTGCCAAAATCGAGGCCATGATGAAAGCCAACCGGCACAAACAGCACCTGCCCCGGGTAGCAGTGCTGCCCGATGATTTGAAGCTGGACTGAAAGTGATTTACAACCAAACCGGGGAATTGAAGGGATGATGCTATGAATTCCAGGCAAAAGAGTGTATTGATTCGGGTTACGGTTGCCGTAATGGTATTCCTGTATGTGGCCTATGTGGCCAACAATTATGTCCTTAGCGGCCGCCTGCCCAGATTTGACTTTGCAGTCATCACCGGGTTTGTAGGCATTTATTTTATCTGGACCATCATCTCCGAGACCTTGTTATATCAGGATCCTGATGTATTCGTCACTGAGGACGATGATCAATGGTCTTACGCTTATCTGCAGTTGTCCTCGATGATAGCCCTTTTTTACGCCGCCATTGATTTCTTATCCACCCATTACACGCGTATTTCTGACCTGGAGCCCGGCATCATATATATAGGCGTAATTTTATTTGTAATCTCCTGTATCTATCGAGGCTGGGGCTTAAGGGCCATAGGGAAATATTTTAACCCCCGCATCGCGGTATATGAGGGGCATCAGCTTGTTACCAGCGGCCCTTATCGAAGCATTCGCCATCCTTTATACCTGGGGGTCTTCATAAGCTTGCTGGCCATTGATATGATTTTCAATTCCTGGGGGGCTTTATTGATTACGCTTCTCTTCACCCTGCCGGCCCTGGTCTATCGCATCAAGCTGGAGGAGGAGTTCATGTTGAAGTATTTTGGGGATCGATATAAAGAATATATGCAGAATAGCAAAAGGCTGATACCGGGACTCTGGTAGCATTCGGTTATTAAGGGGGTTTTATGTAATGTCAGGACACTCCAAATGGGCCAATATCAAACACAAGAAAGCGCGCTCCGATGAGAAACGCGGCAAGGAATTCACTAAAGTCGCCAAAGAGATCACAATTGCGGTCAAAAGCGGCGGAGGCGGCGATCCGGAAAGCAACGCCAAGCTGAAGCTGGCCATACAAAAAGCCAAAAGCATCAATATGCCCAATGAGAACATCACCCGGGCCATAAAGAAGGGCACCGGGGAGATACAGAGCGAGGCCATCGAAGAATTTTGCTATGAGGGTTATGCCCCGGCCGGAGTAGCGGTAATGCTGGACATTGCCACCGACAACCGCAACCGCACCGCACCTGATATCAGGCATTTATTCTCCAAGCATAACGGCAATCTGGGGGAAAGCGGCTGTGTATCCTGGATGTTCAAACGGGTGGGACTGATCAACGTTGACAAAGCCAATGCCCCGGATGAAGAAGAACTGATGCTTATGGCCCTGGAGTGCGGTGCTGATGATGTGCGCGACGAGGGCGACAGCTATGATATCATCACTGGCCAGGACAATTTTCTGGAGGTGAAGGAAGCCCTTGAAAATACGGGTATTGCCATAGCCGAGGCCGATTTAGACATGCTGCCGGAAACCCAGGTGGAAATCAGTGATGTGGATACCGCCCTGAAAATCATCAAGTTGATAGATCTTTTAGAGGATCATGACGATGTTCAAAAAGTATATACCAATATGAATCTCACCGAGGACGTTTTAGATAAACTGAGTTAATAATTCAGAAAACACCAGGGGACAGCCGCGCCGTCTTCCCGCCGGGAGGAGTGCACCTGTCCCTTATTATTTAGCCTGCGGTAACAGCGACCAGATTCCGGCGGGAGTAGGCCGGCGATTCTGTGGCGTTTATCACCTTGGCAGCCCTCTCAAAAAACAGCACATCCGGGCTGATTGCGCCCTGGTCAACCCACATGATATAGCGCTGTTCTTAAGACCCCGGTTATAAGCATATCCGAAAGCGGCCAAGGCAGGGGTATAATTTTGCATAATTTGGCAATAATAAGTCGCAGAGGTGATAAACCATGCGGCATAAGGGAATAATTGCCAAATTATGCAAAATTAT
>NZ_DCEA01000055.1:0-6226 GCF_002316705.1 Syntrophomonas sp. UBA1041 | reverse complement strand
CAACCGCTCGGACACCCCTCCATTGCGAAGGTCCATTCGTATCCAATGCAAAAGAAAGTATATCACAGGGCTACTTCAATGTCAACCAGCCTTCTATGCGGATTCCGCCGGAATTATTACTTTCAGGCCTCCCATATAAGGGCGCAAAACCTCCGGTATTACCACGGAACCGTCTGCTTGTTGATAGTTTTCGAGAATAGCCGCCACGGTTCTCCCCACTGCCACCCCGGAACCGTTTAAGGTGTGCACGTATTGCGGCCTGGATTTGGCATCGGGGCGAAAACGGATGTTGGCCCGCCGGGCCTGGAAATCTTCGCAATTGGAACAGGAAGAAATCTCTTTATAAGCCTGGTAACTGGGCATCCACACTTCCAGATCATAGGTTTTGGCTGATGAAAAGCCCATATCCCCTGTGCTCAATAGCACTACCCGGTAGGGCAGCCCCAGGAGCTGTAAGACTTTTTCGGCGTCAGCGGTCAAGCCTTCCAGTTCTTCGTAGGAATGCTCCGGGTCCACGATCTTTACCAGTTCCACCTTGTTAAACTGGTGCTGGCGGATCACTCCGCGGGTGTCCCTGCCGTGAGAACCGGCCTCAGCCCGAAAGCACGGGGTGTAGGCGGTCAGGTAAATCGGCAGCTGCCCGGCTTCCAGAATCTCCTCCCGGTACAGATTAGTCAGAGGAACCTCTGCGGTAGGCACCAGATACATCTCCCGGCCCTCTACCTTGAACATATCTTCAGCGAACTTGGGTAATTGGCCGGTTCCGGTCATGCAATCCGCGCTGACCATAAAGGGGGGCAGGATCTCCTTATAGCCGTGCTCCCCGGTATGCACATCCAGGTAAAAATTGATCACCGCTCGTTCCAGCCTGGCGCCAGAGCCTTTATATACGGTAAAACGGGCCCCGGAAAGCTTGGCTGCCCGTTCAAAATCCAGCACATCCAGCTCGGGCCCCAAATCCCAGTGGGCTTTGGGCTCATAATCGAACTGGCGGGGGTCCCCCCAGCGGCGCACTTCCACGTTGTCATTCTCGTCCAACCCCACCGGCACCGACTCATGGGGCAGGTTGGGGATATTGAGAAGTATATTGTCCAGATTAGTCTCGATGATTTTGAGCTGATCATCCAGGCTTTTTATTTCCAAACCTACCTGGCGCACTTTTTCCATCAAAGCCGCCGGATCCAGGCCTTCTTTTTTCATACGCCCCACTTCCATAGAGGCGGTGTTGCGGAATCCCTTCAGTTCCTCGACCTTGCCTAAAATAGCGCGCCGTTCTTCATCCAGGGTGATAAACCTGTCCAGGGCTCCGGAAATATTCCGTTTCTGCAGGGCGGCTTCCACTATATGGGGTTTGGCACGGATAAGTTTGGCATCTAACATGGCAATACCTCCTTCAAGCCTTTACTAAAAGTGCAGGAGCCTGGGTTTACCAACAATGCCATCCAGTTTGCTCAGGGACTCCAAGACCTCATCATCGGCCTTATTGTCCACATTGAGCAGCATGATGGCGATGTCGCCTTTGGTTTTGCGTGCGGTCTTCATGGAAGCTATATTTACCCCGGCATCACCCAGAGCAGTGGCAAAAGGACCGATAACCCGGGGGCGATCCTCGTTCTTGACGATGATGATATAGCCTTCCAAATCGTTTTCGGTTTCATAACCGTTGATCTCGACCAGGAGCGGATTTCGGGCCCTGGATACGGTGCCGGCCAACTCCAGCGTAAATTCGTGGTTGGACATTTTGGCCGTGATGACATTCTTGTAACGCCGGGTGCTCTGTTCTTCTTTATGCTCGAAAACCACAATTCCACGCTCATCCGCCATCAAGCGCGCATTGACGTAGTTAACCTTTTCAGCCATCACCGGAAGCAAGAGCCCTCTTAAGAAAGCCACGGTCAGCATTTCGGTCTCATTCATGGTCATTGGACCGCTATAGGTCAATTCCACCCTGCTTAGCGGGGCTTTGGCCATCTGATAATAGAACATCCCCATTTTCTCAGCCAGGGTAATATAGGGCTTCAGGTAATTCAGTTCATCGTTGACCATAGTGGGCAGATTGACCACATTGGGCACTATTTCACCGCGCAGGGCTTTGATGACCTGCTCGGCAATGGTTTCTCCCACCCGCTTCTGGGCTTCAAAGGTGTCTGCGCCCAAATGGGGAGTAACCACCACGTTGTTGAACTCAAACAGGGGATTGGCTTCGGCCGGCTCTTTTTCAAACACGTCCAGCCCGGCACTGGCGATCTTGCCGGAACGCAGTCCGTCAATAATGGCAGCTTCCTTCACGATACCCCCCCGGGCACAGTTGACGATGCCAATGCCGTCTTTGGCCAGGGCAAACATTTTCTCATCTATCATATGCATAGTCTCTTCATTGCGTGGGGTATGAACGGTTAGAAAATCAACCTGCTTCATCAATTCTTCCAAGGTTTCGACCTTTTCCACCCCAAAGCGTTCAAAGCGCTGATCGGCAATGTAGGGGTCATAGGCCAATACCCGCATATTGAAGGACTTGAGACGGGTCGCCACCATGGATCCGATGCGGCCCAGGCCTACTATGCCTACACTTTTCCCGTAAAGCTCCACTCCGCGGAATGGCTTGCGGTCCCATTTGACTTCTTTCAGATAACGGCTGGCCCAAGCGGTATTGCGCACTGAAGAAAGCAAAAGGCTGATGGTTTGCTCGGCCGCAGAGATCGTGTTGCTGTCCGGGGTGTTGGCTACAATAACCCCGTAACGGGTGCATACCTCCACATCGATATTGTCTACTCCGTTGCCGGCCCGGCCCACCACTTTCAGATTCTTGCCCTGTGATATGAGCTCTTCGTTAACCTGGGTGACACTGCGAACGATTAAGGCGTCATATTGATCAATGATCTTCAACAATTCTTCTCTGGATATGCCATCCCGGTAGTCAACATCCAGTTCGGTTTTCAACAGCAGAATGCCTTCTTCGGCGATTCGTTCTGTTACGATGACCTTTTTCTTTTCCATTCTAATTGCCCCTTCCTCAACCTGCGAAATCGCTATGGTTTTTCAGTATGTGCTCCTGGGCCACTTTTACTCCGGCCCCCAATTCCACCGGATGGCCCATTTTATGGAGAATCATCTCCAATGCCGCCAGGATGGCTAAGAGGTCTAATTCCCTAACATAGCCCAGATGCCCGATCCTGAAGATCACATCATACAGATTTTGCTGTCCCCCGGCTAATACGATGTTGAACTGCTGCAACATGGTCTGGCATATCTGGTTAGCCCCCAGTGTCTGCGGAGCCAAAACCGAGGTCACCGAACAGGAGGCCTGCTCAGCTTCGGCCAGGAGCCCCAACCCCATTGCGCTGACCGCTGCTCTTATCAAATCGCGGTAAAAGGCGTGCCGGCGGATAATGTTGTCCAGGCCTTCTTCAGCCATCATGCGCAGAGCTTCCTGCAGCCCGTAAAACAGGGAAATAGCCGGCGTGGTTGGCGTCTGGCCCTTCTGCAGGTACTCTAATCCGGTGCTTACATCCCAGTAAAATCTGCTGTTATTTATTTTTTTATGAATACTCAAAGCGCGCTGGTTAAAAGCCAAAAATCCCAAACCGGGAGGTATCATAAAGGCTTTTTGCGATCCGCTGGCGGCTACGTCGACCCGCCACTCATCCATCTTAAAAGAATGAGCCGCCAATCCGCTAACCGTATCAACAATGAAGAGGGCGGGATGATCCCCTAGGGCATCCGCGATAGCGGCTATATTGTTAACCACCCCGGTTGAGGTCTCATTATGACTCACCAGAACCGCTTTGATGCGTTTATCCGTGTCCCGGTCGATGCGCTCCTTAATAAGCTGTGGGTCGGCAGACTTTCCCCAGGGCACCAAAATCTTCTCCACGGCAGCTCCAAAGGCCTGGGCGATGGCTGCAAAGCGATCTCCAAAAACACCAATGGATACTGCCAGAACCTGGTCTCCCGGAGCGATAAAATTAGCTACCGCCGCTTCCATCACTCCCGTCCCCGAGGAGGGGTATATCAGTACCTCCCCCTGGGTTTGATATATGGAGCGAATACCTGCCGTCACCTCAAACAATAGATCATGAAAGGCTGGTCCGCGATGATTGATCATGGAGCGGCTCATGGCCCGGATGATCTGCTCAGGCAATGGCGTCGGCCCGGGAAGCAATAAATACTGTTCCCCTATCATTATGTGATAAAACCTCCTTGGTAAAACATTTGCAAAAAATTAATCCTCCCGCCCCTGCAGGGACGAGAGGTTTTCTCCCGCGTTGCCACCCTTGTTGGCGCCTTCTCGGCACCCCCTTAGAGGCTATAACGTAGCCACCGGTACTGCTTTCACAGCCTGCTCCAGGGTGGATTCCAAGCCAGGCTGCACTGGTTTGCACCGACCACCAGCTCTCTTCGCCAGCCATGGATTATACTGCTCCCTATCATCGCCGCTTTGACTGAATGTGGAGTTTGGCCATTATTATATTACATGGATTACCCATTTGCAACCAAATCCGACTTAAAAACCACTTTATTCTTTTTTGAAGGGTTATTCTTCTTTTTCGACCCTGAATTTGGCCAGTCCCACAATATGATCGCCGGGGGGGAGCTTCATCAGCAGGACTCCCCGGGAGTAGCGTTTTTGAACCGATATATCGTCTACTTCCAGGCGTATCAATTGCCCTTCGCCGGTCAGCAAGACCAGTTCTTCTCCGTCTTCCACGGTCTGAAAAGCCACCAGTTTGCCGTTCTTGCCCAGAATATCGATGCTTTTCAGGCCTTTACCGCCTCTCTTTTGCTCTTTGAATTCGTTCACCGGGGTGCGTTTGCCGTAGCCGTTTTCAGTCACCAGCAATACCCAGGCTTTTTCACGATATTTGTCTATGCCGATGACGTAGTCATTGAGGGCTAAATTGATGGCTTTGACCCCGGCTGCGGTACGGCCCATAGGGCGCACCTGGCTTTCATCGAACATGATGGACAAACCATGCGCACTGGCTATCATGATGCGATCGCCAGTTTCTACGCGCCGCACCCCCACCAGTTCGTCGTCCTCCCGGAGGTTGACCGCTATCAACCCCGATTTTCTGATATTATTGAAGGCCGATAAGGGGGTCTTTTTGATGATGCCCTTCTTGGTCAGCATGATCAGGTTTTTGGTATCGTCCATCTGGCGTGCCGCCACCATGGTGGTTACAAGCTCATTGGGTCTTAAGTCCAAAAAGTTTATAACCGGGGTGCCCTTAGCCTGCCGGCTTGATTCCGGCAGACGATAAGCCTTAATGGTAAACACGCGCCCTTGATTGGTAAAGAACAGCACCTGGGATAAGACGCTCGTGACCAGAACATCGGCGGCAGCATCTTCAGCCCGGTTGGTGGTTGAACTTATGCCCCGCCCGCCCCGGCGCTGGGCCCGGTAGGCCTCCAGCGGCTGGCGCTTGATGTAGCCGCGGTTGCTCAAGGTAACCACTACATCATGATCTTCGATGAGATCCTCGATGTTGTAATCACTTTCTTCGAAAGTGATCTCGGTACGGCGCGCATCTCCATAATTCTTCTTGACCTCCTCCAGATCAGCTTGAATCAAGTTTAAGATGCGCTGGGGATTCCCCAGTATCTCCTCATAATCGGCTATTTTAGCCAGGAGATCCCTCTGCTCCTCTTGCAGCCGGGCTCTTTCCAGGCCGGTCAGCTGTGCGAAGCGCATATCCAAAATGGCATTCGCCTGCCGCTCCGACAGGTTAAAGCGTTCCATAAGACCCTGGCGGGCCGCTTCTCGGTCCTTGCTGCTGCGAATCAGGTTCAATACCTCATCCAGATGGTCAATGGCTATTTGCAGCCCTTCCACAATATGCAGCCGGTCCCGGGCCACTTTCAATTCATAGCGGGTGCGCCTGGTCAAGACGTCTTTGCGGTGCTCCAGATAATTTTCCAGCATCTGCTTGAGGTTTAACACCCTGGGCTGCCCATGCACCAGTCCCAGCATGATGATGCCGAAACTGTCTTCCATCTGCGTATGCCGGAAGAGTTTATTGACCACCACATTAACGCTGACATCTTTGCGAATTTCAATGACGATGCGCATGCCGTTGCGATTGGATTCATCGCGCAGGTCAACGATCCCGTCAATCTTTTTGTCTCTGACCAGCTCGGCTATTTTTTCCACCAGTCGTGACTTGTTGACCTGGTAAGGAAGTTCGGTGACGATGATGGCATTGCGCCCGTTTTTGCGTTCTTCAAT